>JAGHDA010000142.1 GCA_021160185.1 Verrucomicrobiota bacterium | reverse complement strand
GGCCCCCCTCATACATGCTGCCCTTGCCGTCCCGCCAAGGGCCGTTGTTGGCCCCCACGTTCAATTGCCCCCCGTTGTCCGAGGAGAAAAGCACCAGCGTGTTTTCTTCAATCCCCAATTCCTTCAATGTCTTCAGGACTTGGCCGACGCTGTAGTCCAGGTGCTCGATCAAAGCCGCCAGACGAGCGCGTCGCTCGCTGATGCCCGGCTCTCGCGCCTTTACTTTCGCCACCCACTCGGGCGGAGGTTGAATTGGCACATGCGGCGCGTTGTAGGCCAGATAGAGGAAGAACGGCCGCTTCGCTCCCGCCCGCCCCCGGAGATAATCGCAAGCCCATTTGGTGAAAAGATCGGTGGCGTGGCCTTGAGGATCGATCTTTTTCCGATTCAGGCGCATGTAGTTGATCCCATGGCGCAGATGGGTGTAATAATCATCCATCATATCCCCGAGAAAGCCGTGGAAGAAATCAAAGCCCCGATCCAGCGGCGTGTTCGGCGGTTCCAAGCCGAGATGCCATTTCCCTATGATGGCGGTGTGATAGCCGACTTTTTTGAGAACCTGAGGAAGCAGCGTGACCGAGGGCGAGAGCCAGCCCCAGGAGTTTTCCGGATGGGTGCGAATCACGCCCGGCACGCCCGCCAGCTCGGGGTATCGTCCGGTGAGGAGAGACGCCCGGGTGGGCGAGCATACCGAGCAGTTTGCGTAGAAGCCGGTGCATCGGACGCCTTGGGCTGCGAGCCGGTCGATGTTTGGAGTGCGCAGGTCCTTAGCCCAATAACAACTCAAATCGCCCCATCCCAGGTCGTCCGCGAGGATCATGACAATGTTCGGCCGCCCCCAGCCGGTCGCGCGCGCCGGCTGAAAAGCCGCCGTCAAGGCGAGCAGGGTCAAGACCGCCGCCGCTCGCTGGAATCGTCGCTCTTTGCTGAGGAACGCACGTTGGACAAGTTTCTGAATCATGAGCGCATGCTCCTCCTGAGCCCGTCGCAGGTCAAGCCTCCGGATGTCGCGCCGGCGGGAAATCCCGCCGAAGCCGCGGAGTCGCAGCCGCCGGATCCGGCAGCCGCCGCCGTAAGGGGCGGATTGAAGCTCTTCCTGTGGCCGCTGCCGTGAGGAGCAAATCGTTCGGGCGACTCCGCTTCTCTGTCGGGAAAGCTCCCTACGGCTTGGAGCGGGCGGCTCAGCGGATCTTCTCGTCCGGCAAGACCTTTTTCACCCCTTCGTCAAGCGGCATGCGGTCGGGCAGGGCGTCGGTCTCGGCCATCAGGCGGCGCAGCTCGGCCTGGAGCCGTTTCACCACAGGCGCGCAGCTTGGCTCATCGATCAGGTTGCGGCGCTCGCCGGGATCGTTTTTCAGATCGTACAGCTCAGCCTTGTGCCGGTCCGGTCCGCCGTCGCCATGGGGATAATGCATGTATTTCCAGCGATCGGTGCGAATGCCGCGAACGTTGGGCGTATAGGGGAATTGTTTTTCGTAGTTGTATTCGTAGAACCAGGCTTTCCTCCATCGGACCTTTTTGCCGGCCGCGAGGGTTTTCCAGGAGCGGCCGTGGGTTTTGGGCAGCGGCGGCGCGCCGCAGATGTCCAGGATGCTGGGGGCCAGGTCGACGTTCAGGACCTGTTGGTTGATCACCGTTCCCGGCCGGATCAGTTTGGGGTAGCGGACCAGCAGTGGCACACGGATCGAAGGCTCGTGCATTGCCCGTTTGTCGGTCATGCCGTGTTCGCCCAGGAACATCCCGTTGTCCGAAGCGAAGATGATCAGCGTGTTGTCCAGCTGGCCGATCTCTTTCAGGCATTGGTAAATCTCGCCCAGGCTGTCGTCCACGCTCTTGATCGTGGCCCAGTAGGAGCGGGCGAATCGGTCGAAGTCCAACACTCCGGCGGCGGAGCGGTCGGGAAATTTTTTACGAAACCCGTAGAGCGGCCCGTAGATGCCGTGCCAGGTGTCCAGGCGTTCCTTAATCCACTCGGGCTTGCCTTCGAGGCGGAAGGCGGAGTGGGGATAGTTGACTTCCACTTCTTCGCCGGAGAGCCGCTGGTATTTCTTCTCCGGCGTGTAGGGGGTGTGCGGGGCCTTGTGGCCGAGGATGAGGAGAAACGGCCGATTCCGGGGCCGCTTGAGCCAATCCACGGCCAGGCGGGTGACGACGTGGGTGTAGTAGCCTTTGATGACGGCGCGGCGGCCGTTAATGTTGAACTCGGTGTCGTAGTACTTGCCTTGTCCGCGATGGCTCACCCAGAAATCGAAGCCGGGCCGGCGCGAATCGTCTTCCTCGCCCATGTGCCACTTGCCGATGTAGGCGGTTTCGTATCCGGCGGCGTGGAGCTGTTTGGGGAAGCTGGGCAGGTTGTTGGGGTAGTCGGTGAAGTTATTCATCACGCCGTGGCTGTGGGCGTAGAGGCCGGAAAGATAAGAAGCCCGGCTCGGCGAGCAGAGCGAGGTGGTGACGAACGCGTTGCGAAACCGCGCTCCCTCGGCGGCCAGCCGGTCCATGTTCGGCGTCTTGAGCCAGGGGTGTCCGGCGCACGACATGCAGTCCCATCGCTGGTCGTCGGTGAGGATAAAGAGCACGTTGGGCCGGGCGGCGAGGGCGCGCGGCGCGAGGGAAAGTCCGGCCAGGGCCAGGCAGCACGCCGCGGCGAGCAAGCCCGCCCGGAATCTGGAGTTGCGAGTCGATCGAATTTCTTTCATGGGATTGGCTTTGTTGTTGTTCTGGACGCCGCGAGCAGGGTAGGAGGCGGGAAGGATGGACGTCAAGCCTCCGCGCCGCTTCTCGACAGCTTGCCTCTCGAGCCGGTCGGCTTGTCCCTTCCGGCCGGCCCCCCGGGGGGCGAGCGACGCTCGGGACCGAAAAAAGCCGCTCCCGTCCGGGAGCGGCTTGGAGATTGGAAGGATCGGATTTTCTCAGACCTCGTTCACGGAGGGCAGCCCGGCCAGCGCCATGGCTAATTCGCTTTCCTCGTAATGCTGGTCCACCAGCTTGCCGCTGAAGTAGTCGGTGTAGGCCTGCATGTCGAAGTGGCCGTGGCCGGAGAAGTTGAAGAGGATGACGCGGCTCACGCCTTCTTCTTTGCACCGGAGGGCTTCGTCCACGGCCGCCTTGATGGCGTGGTTGGTTTCCGGGGCGGGGACGACGCCTTCGGCGCGGGCGAAGAGAACCCCCGCCGCGAAACAGGCTGTCTGTTCGTAGGCCGCCGCCTCGATCAAACCCAGTTTATGAGTTAGGCTGACCAACGGCCCCATGCCGTGGTAGCGGAGCCCGCCCGCGTGGAAGCCCGGCGGCGTGAAGGCGGAGCCCAGGGTGTGCATCTTAAGCAGCGGAGTCAGATGCGCCGTGTCGCCGTAGTCATAGGCGTACTTGCCGCGGGTCATGGTGGGACAGGCGATCGGCTCGACGGCGACGATCCGAACTTTCTTGCCGCCGCGGAGCTGCGCGCCCAGGAAGGGGAAAGCGATGCCGGCGAAGTTAGACCCGCCTCCGGCGCAGCCGATGACCACGTCCGGATAGTCCCCGGCCATTTCCATCTGCTCCATGGCCTCCAGCCCGATTACGGACTGGTGGATGAGCACGTGATTGAGCACCGAGCCGAGGGCGTAGTTGGTGTCCGAGTTCTTCGCGGCCACCTCGACCGCTTCGGAGATCGCAATGCCCAGGCTGCCCGGGTGGTCCGGACGCTTGGCCAGGATCGCGCGGCCCGACTCGGTTTGGTCCGAGGGGGAAGGAAGGCATTTCGCGCCGTAGGTTTCCATCATGGCGCGCCTGTACGGTTTCTGGTTGTAGGAGACGCGGACCATGAAGACCTGGATTTCCATCCCCAGAAAGGCTCCGGCGAACGAGAGAGCCGAGCCCCACTGGCCGGCGCCGGTCTCGGTGGCAATCCGCTTGATCCCGGCTTCCTTGTTGTAGAAGGCCTGGGCCACGGCGGTGTTGGGTTTGTGGCTTCCGGGGGGGCTGGCTCCTTCGTATTTGTAGTAAATGCGCGCCGGGGTGTCCAACGCCTGCTCGAGCCGCCGCGCGCGGAACAAGGGAGTGGGTCGCCATTGGCGATAGATCTGCCTGACCGGCTCGGGAATCTCGATTTTCCGTTCCGTGCTTACTTCCTGTTTGATCAGGGCGGGCGGAAACAGCGCGGCCAAATCGTCCGGACTGATCGGCTTGTTGGTGGCCGGATTCAGCGGCGGCGGGGGGGGCTCCGGCAGATCAGCCATCAGGTTGTACCAGCTTTTCGGGATCCGGTCTTCTCCCAGGACGTACTTGATCGATTCGCTCATAAATAAGGCCTTTGCGTTCCAAACTGCCAATCCATTCTCCGCGCGCCCCGCGCGGGACCGTTTCCGAGCAAGCCACAAACCGACTGTTTTGGCAATCTTTCTTCCGAATCGGCGCTTTGGGGAGGGTTCCCGCCCTTGGCGGAAGGGACTCCTGCGGCCCTTAGCGTCCGCCGGGGAACCCCTGTTGGCGCAACGCTTCGTAGAGGACGATCGCCACGCAGTTGGCCAGGTTCAGGCTTCTCGCTTCGGCGCCGAACATCGGAATGCGGACCCATCGGTCCCGGCGCGTCTCCAGGAGCGGCTTGGGCAGCCCCAGACTTTCCCGGCCGAAGACCAGCCAGTCCCCCGGTTCATAGCGCGCCTCGGAGTAGAGCAGGGGGCCGCCGGACTCGACCAGCCAGAGCCGCGCCCCGGCGGGCAGAGAGGCTTCAAAGCGCCGCCAGTCCGGCCATCGCCGCCAGCGCACCCGGCGCCAGTAATCCATGCCGGCGCGGCGCAGCCGGGCGTCGTCCATGCGGAAGCCCAGCGGCTCGATCAGATGAAGCGTTGCGTCCGTCGCCGCGCACAGGCGGGCGATGTTGCCTGTGTTGGGCGCGATCTCCGGCTCGAGCAGGACCACATGCATGGCGCGCGTTCACTCGGCCGCGGCTCGGGCCTTGGGCGGCGAGCCGTAGAAGACCCGCCACAGGATCAGGCCGTGGGGCGGGGCGCTCATCCCGGCCAATCGCCGATCCCGCGAGGCCAGCATGGCAGGGATGTCCTCCGGCGCGAATCGGCCCAGGCCCACTTGCACCAAGGTTCCCACGATGCCCCGGCACATACGGTAGAGGAAGCCGTCCCCGCGGATTACAAAGGTCCAGAGCCCGCCGCGCCGGCGGACGGAGCATTCGTAGATCGTGCGCGCGGTGAAGCGGCGCGCGTAGCCCGGGTTGGCGCTGAAGGCCAGGAAGTCATGCTTGCCCGCGAAGGCCTGCGCCGCCCGGCGCACGGCTTCCAGGTTCAGAGCCCGAGGCACGTGCCACGCCTGGGTCCGCAATAAAGGGTTCATCGCCGGACGGTTCCACACCTGGTAGCGGTATTCCTTGCCCGTGGCGCTGAACCGGGCATGGAACCCCGGCGGACAGCGGCGCGCCTCCAGCACGCGGATGTCCTCCGGCAAGTGGGCGTTGAGCGCCAGCGGCAGCCGCCGCATCGGGATGCGGCACTCGGCGGCGGGGATATCCGCATGCGCCGTTAATCCCAGGGCATGCACTCCGGCGTCGGTTCGGCTTGAGCCGTGCAATATGGGCGCGGCGGGGAAGAGGCGCGCCAGCGCCTGCTCGACCTTTTCCTGGACTCCCACGCCGGTTTTCTGCCTCTGCCAGCCCTGGTAGGCGGTTCCGTCGAAAGCAATCGTAAAGCGTATGCGGCGGTGTCCCGGCGGCGGGGAAAGGGACTCGGCGGCCTTCTCGTCTGCGGGAAAGGCCTCGGAGGGCGCGATGGCTTTGAGAGGGATCGGTTCCATCGAAGCGGGGAATGCTGTTACTCCGGCGGAGCAAAGGCCAGGCTGTCCAAGTAGCTTTGCAGAAGAATGGCCGCCGCCGTTTTGTCCACATGGCGCTTTCGTTTCTTGCGGCTCATGTCCGCCTGGATCAACGCCCGATGCGCCTGGACCGTGGTCAGCCGTTCGTCCCACGTCTTGATCGGCGGCGCGAGTTCTTCCTTCAAGCGCTTTACGAACTCGCGCACCCGCTCGGCCGCGGGGCCGTAGGAGCCGTCCATGTTCCGCGGCATGCCCACCACGATGAGGGAAACCTCCCGCTCCGCGATCAGCTCCCGCAGCCGCGCCAGGAAGCGTTTGTAGGGCTCGGCCGGGATGAACTCGAGCGGCGAGGCGATCAGCCAACTTGGATCGCTGATCGCCACGCCCACGCGTTTGGAGCCGTAATCAAGGGCCAGGATCCGCATAGGCCTCAACCGGCGATTTCCTTGAACGCTTCGGCGGCGGCTTCCACGGTGCGGTCGATGTCCGCCTCGGTGTGGGCCAGGGAGATGAAGCCCGCCTCGAACGGCGAAGGGGCGAAATAGATTCGCCGTCGCAGCATTGCGTGGAAAAACTTCGGGAACAGCTCGCGGCGGGTTCGCATCGCGTCGTCCAGGTTCCACACCTCTTCCTCCGTGAAGAAGAGGCTGAACATCGAGCAGCAGGCGTTGACCCGCGCCGGCAGCCCGGCAGCCCGCGCCGCTTGTTCCAGGCCGGTCCGGAGACGTTCGGTGGCCTTTTCCAGCTTTGCGTAAGGGTTGCGCGCTTGCAGCTCCTCGATCTCGGCGATGCCCGCCGCCATGGCCGCGGGATTGCCGCTCAAAGTGCCGGCCTGGTAGACCGGCCCTTCCGGGGCGAGCCGATCCATGATCTCGGCGCGCCCGCCGAACGCTCCCACCGGCAGCCCGCCGCCGATGATCTTGCCCAGGCAGGTCAGATCCGGCGTCACGCCGAAACGACCCTGCGCTCCCGCCGGACCGAGGCGGAAGCCGGTCATCACCTCGTCGAAGATCAACAGCGCGTCGTGGCGGCGGGTGATTTCCCGCAGGAATTGAAGCCAGCCCGGACGCGGCAAGAAAACCCCGGCGTTGCCGGTGACCGGTTCCAGAATCACCGCCGCGATGTGCTCGCCCTCTCGGGCGAAGACTTCTTCTAACGGGCCGGTTTCGTTGTAAGGCAGCACCAGCGTGTGCCGGGCGAACTCTTCCGGCACCCCTGCGCTGTCCGGATGGCCGAAGGTGAGCGCGCCGGAGCCGGCCTTCACCAGCAGGTGGTCCGCGTGTCCGTGGTAGCATCCGGCGAACTTGACGATTTTCGGCCGGCCCGTGAACCCCCGGGCCAGGCGGATGGCGCTCATGCAGGCTTCGGTGCCGGAGTTGCACATGCGGACTTTTTCGATCGAGGGAAACGCCTCGACGACCAACTCCGCCATCCTCACTTCCGAGGGACAGGGCGTGCCGAAGCTGGTCCCTTGGGCCGCCGCCGCTTGCACGGCTTCGATCACTTTGGGATGGGCGTGGCCGAGAATCGCCGGCCCCCACGTGCCCACGTAGTCCAGCAGCGCTTCTTCGTCCACTGTGAACAGCCGCGCTCCCTCGGCGCGCACGGTGAAGAAAGGGGTTCCGCCCACCGCGCGGAAGGCGCGCACGGGGGAGTTCACCCCCCCGGGCATCAGCTCCTTCGCCCGTTGGAAAAGGTTTTTCGAACGCTCCATCCGGATCGGTTCCATCTCGCCCCAGATTGCCTTCGCAACCTGCCTCCCGCAAGGCGGGAGGCGGGCGTCAGCGCTCCGGCGCCGCCTCGAGCACGAGCGTTTCAAACGGCTTCAGCCTCAGGATCAACGGCGCGCCCGCGTCGGCATGGCGGGGCGGGTCTTGCGCGTCTTCGGCCCAGGGGCTTCGGAGCGTGTGCCGCCTAGGCGCGCCGGGAGGCAGCTCGAAGGCCGCGCCGAGGTCCAGGGCGAACTCGCGCGGGCGATCATCCGGGTTTCGAAGCATGACAATGCCTTTGCGCGGGGACCATGAAGCGTAGCCATAGACTTCGAGCTTGCCTGGGTCGCCGCCGATCCAGTGGGTGTCCCTCAGCGCGTCGGCGTTGGCCCGCGCCCATGTCGCCGCTTCGGCCAGCGCGCCCCAGTCCGCCTCTGTCAACTTGCCCGGTTGGATGTAAAGCTCCTGGAGGCTGACGCCGCTGGCGAAGAAGGCCCGGACATCGTCTTTGAATCCGGCGCTGTTGAAGGATGGATCGCCGGCGGGACCGTGGCGCGAATAGGCCACGCCTTGAGTCATGAGGGCGTTGAGCGGGTAGAGAGGGCTTCTGCAGACGATGTTGCGATAGACTTCGCGGTCTCGATACGTAAGCCATTGCTGTTGTTTGGATCCTTTGCCTGTGAAGCCCATGTCGCCCCCTTGCCGCCAGAGGGAATCTGCGTAGCGAAGCCAGAAGGGCGAGGGCCACGAGCCGGTGGTGAAATTGATATAAAGATCCGGATCTTCCCGGCGCAGCTCCAGCATCAGGCGTTGCAAGGCCTCGGTGTCGGCCTGATACTGCGCGCCGCCGCTGGCGCGCGAGCCTGCGGCAATGCCGTCGAACTTGAAGTAGTTCACGCCGTAGGCGCGCATCATGCGCATACACGCCTGCTTGAAGGCGGCGTAGTATTTCGGTCCGGCCATCGAAAAGCCGATCGCGTTGGTTTCGTAGCCCTGAGCGCTCCCGAATTTGAGTCGTTCCTCTTTGGCTTTTCCGTAGCCTCCGAAAGGGGAGAGCCACAGGCCCAGCCGGGTGTGGTAGCGGGCGGCGAGTTCGGCCAGCGGCTTAAGTCCGCGCGGAAATCCGGCGTGGGGCCGCCAGAGCGTGCGGGGATCGTCCCACCCGTCGTCGAACACCAGGGCGTTCATGGCAACGCCGCGCCGTTGGATGAAGCGCTCGCCCCACAAGCGGATGGCTTCCAGGCAGTTGGTCTCGTTCAAGGCGAACGGCGCCCAGGCGATGTCGTACCAGGAGTTGTAATGTAAGAAGGGTCTATACGGGTGCGCGCGTTCCCGTTCGATATAGTAAAGGAAAGCGCGACGCAGTTGCCCCGGAGGGGCCGCGCCCCACACGAAACTCGTTGTGAGCGCGTCGCCCTTGCGAAGAGAAGCGTTGCGAGGCGTTCGGCAAACCGCGCGCGGGGAGGAGGTCGCTGACCCGCCCTCGACGAAGCTGATCGCGTGCGGGTTCTCGACCCCCAGGAAGAAGGGGCCGGCCGCCACGGGGCATCCGTCCGTCTTTCCCATCACGCGGGCGGCGGGCAACGGCTCGTCGAGCCAGACGATTTCCTTGATCGCGCAATCGCCTGCGGGCGTGAGGAGGAGTTCCTGGCGGACGTAGTTGGCGTTGTCGCGGAGAAGAGCCCGCCAGCGCGCGCGCAGGAATCCGTCTCGGGAGCGCAGGTCGATCTCGACGGATCGACCGGAGATCCGCGCCGCAAGCCGCGCGGCTTCGGGCTTGGGGTCAAGCGCCCGGAGCCGCGGCTCGCCTTCGGGCCTGAAAGCCGAGGCGGGGTAGGATCGGCCGTCGCTCAGGATGATGCGGAACAGCTCGCCGCGACATTCGAGCGAGTAGCGGCTTTGGCGATCCTCCACCGAGAGAAGCCGCAGTCCCCTTTGACCAAGGCCCCACTTCAGGCTCAGCGCGTTGTTTTGGACTCGGATGACGCCTTGTTGGCAGGAGAGGCGAGGTTTGCCGGGCGGGCTGCCGGGGTATCCGGGTTCGCGGCCGAAGAGCGCGGCCGACGCGGCGCGCGGCGCGGCGAGAAGAGCGACACCAGCGGCGAAAACAAGGAGCGCCCGCCGGCGCGGCCTCCAGCTCGGGCCCCGTTGTGCGGATCTGGGTCCTGTCATGGCTTGACGAAGGTTAGCGAATGCTCGGCTAGTGAGCGCTCGGCAGGATCACGTCAGCTTGGCGGCTTGCCGGCGTGACGCGCAGCTGTTGAAGCTTGCCGTTCCGATACTCGACCTCGACGGTGGTTTGATAGGGAGCGTGGAGTTTGAAGCTCACATCCCATTCCTTCGGCCAGGCGGGCAGGACGAGGATGCGCTTCCCATCGGTTTGCAGCGCCATGGCCTGAAGCGTTTTCATGAGGACCCCGCCGTGGTCCTGGTCGGGAACCCAGTCGTAGTTCGGCCCCCAAAAGGCGGGGAAGCGCGAGTTCTTGTCGTGCCGCTTGGCGCGGCCGACGAGGTTGCGACGCGCCTCTTCCGCCAATCCAAGGTAGGCCATGAAGATGTCGTCCTGCCGCCAGCCGAAGTTGCCGCGGTCCCACCGATGTTCCAACGCCGTCAGGCCCCAATCGAGATGCGGGCGGCCGATCGCAATCAGACGGAACGGAAACACGGCGTAGAGCTCGGGGTTTTCAATGTTGCGTTTCACGGCGAACTTCTCCGCCGGCGCGAGCGCGGTTTGGCCGTCCACTTGCCGGAGCGGCAGCGGCGGAAGCTTCTCAAGCAGCCGGCGGCAGAAGGCGCGGTCGGACCGGGGGACAAGCTCCTCCGGAAACCTCAGCAAGCGTTCGGCGACCGCGCGGCATCCGGCTGTTTCCGGCATGGGATTGAGGCAGTCCCACCAGGTTTCCAGGGCTTGGGACGGATGCATGACGAGTTTGCCCTGCGCGTTGAGGGGGTAGTGCTGGTCGAAGAAAGTCAGGATCTCACGGCAGAACGGGATGGCGGTTTGTTCCAAAAAATCGCGGTCGAGGGTGTGTTCGTAGTAGTCGAGGGCCATCCAGCACAACTCGAGTCCGCCGACCCATTCCCATTTGTGCCAGCGGCTTTCCTGGAGCTTGTCCTCGCGCTGTTCGAACGGCGTCCAGCCATAGGTGTCGGCGAAAATAGCTCCCCAAAAGTAGATGCACTCCGGGTAGAACGCGCCCTCGTGGCCGCAATAGAGGCGGGTGCGGTATTTGGCGAGCGGCAGCAGCTCCTCGAGATACATGTGGAAGAGCGGACGCATCAGCTCGAAGTCTCCGGAGGCGCACAGGCTGATGTAGGGCAGGCGGGTGTTTTGCCACCAGTAGCCCGGCCCCCAACGCCTGTAGTCTGGATCGTCCGGCCTGTCGGGAGGCGGCACGGTAAAGATCGAACCGTTGAACTTGATCGGATAGGCCCCGCGCCCGGCGCAGGCGGTGATAAAACGTTGCAAGTGATACATCTGGCTGACATACGCCGCTTCATCAGGAATAACCGCCGAGTCCTTGTCGGCTACGAGGCGGCCGTCCAGGTAGAGCCGACAACTGCCGCTTGCAGGATCCGCCGTCGCGGCCACGTGGGTCCAACGCCCTGGGGGCAGGGCGTTCGTCCGCTGGAGAATCGCGCGTCCGCAGATGAACCGCAGACTGTTGCCCGGGTGAGTGTCCAGCAGGAAGCCGTCGTCGCCGCCGGGGGTGACCTTGTCCGCGATGCGCCCGCCCGCGGCGGGAAGCCGCTGCGGCTTGACCCACGCCTCGACGGTGAGGCCGTCGGAAAAGGCCCAGTCTTTCGAGTTGGGAATCGCGCCGAATGTGTCGCCCGAGAACAGCAGCCCGCCTCGGGAGGGCAGCGGCTTTCGTGACTCTTGATGGGCGAGGGCCGCGATGTCGGAGGCGCTGAGCGCTCGGGCAAAGACGCTCACGCGCCCTATAGCGCCGCGAAAACGGTTGCCGCCGCTTTGGTCTTCGCCCACGCGCGCCGGATGGGCGTTGCGAGGGACCGGGCCTCCGTCGAGCGGCTTGGCGTCGGGGTTCATCCGAGCGCGGATCCAACTTCGATTCCAGAACTGAGCCCACCACTGTTCATGCGCTTCGCGCCGCGCCGCAAAATCCTCCGACTCGATGCGGCTGATCATGCGGTCCATTGCGGCCAGCCACTGTTTCGGCGAAGAAGGATGCTGGGTCAGGACATAGATGTTGAAGCGGTGTCGGACTCCGCGGGGTGATTGGAGACGCCGGTCGTCCAGGCGAACGCCCCTTTGGGCGGTGATGATCGCGCCGAAGGTCCGATGCAGCAGCGGGTCTTGTTGCTTGAACCCGTCAAGCCCTTGGACCTTGGCCAGCAAGGCCGGGCCTACCGACTTGATGTTGTGATGAAACCAGCCGATGCGGCCGCGCTGTCCCGTGAGAAGCGTGTCCGGCTCGATGATCATCGGGGCCTGCCGCTGATCGGGGCGTTTTCGGTCCAGCAACACGTCGCTGACCTGCAATTCTTTCAGCTCGTAGCGATTGGTGCGCCAAAGCTCGATCTGCGCCGTGGCTTCGAGGGGCCGGTCGCTTTCCACCGTCAGGTGGATCACCGGGTGATGGGCGTCCGCCCACAGCTTCACCGTCGTCCTGTTCCCCGGCTCGCCTGCTTCAATCAGCATCGTGCCGTCGCGCAGCCGGAGGGTTTGGCGGTAGCGGGTCGGGTCGGCGAACGGGTTCGGCGCGAGATCGACGCGCGCCTTGCCCACCTTGAGCAAGCGGGCGTTGTCCCCCCAGGCGTCCGTCTTGCCGATGTAAAACTGCACGCTGCCGTCCGCCTCAGCCCAGGCGTTGAGGCTGATGTCGCCGTTGCCCAGCGGCATCGAGCCGGAGGCGCTTTGGCTTGGGGAGGTCCAGACGACGTTGTAGGCGTCGACCCAGGCCGCGTCGGGGACGGCGGCGGCGAGGGCCTGACCGATGGCCGGAATAATCGGCAGCCACGCAAGGGAACGACGGATGTTTGTCAGCATGTCGTGAAGGATGGAGCCAAAGCCCCAATTCCACAAGACCGATCTGACGCCGTCAAACTCCCGGTCGAGCGCCCGCGCGATTTTCCCTGTGGAATCGGGATGGGCGGCGACAGGGGCTTGCCTTGTCTCTGCGGAAAGCTGAGAATGCTCCCGAGCAAGGATTCTAACCAACCGTGGAGGCACAAAGATGAGCGCAGACGAAATGAGACCGTATTGTTCGTGTTGTATGTCCCACGCCGCGGCGGGGGCTGGTTGGACTCGTCGGGAATTTCTGACCGGCATGGGTGCCGCGGCGGGAGCTGCGGCGTTGGGCGCGCTGGCTGCCCGCGCCATGGAGGCGGACGCGGAAACCGTCAAACCGATCCGCAAGCCGCTTCGGATGCTTCCCGTCCTGCTCTATGAGACACCCAGGCGCCGGCCGCACACCAGTTGGCGCAGCTGGGGCGGCATCCAGACCGAAGCCCAGGCCCAGGCCGAGCGGCGTCGGATCGAGGCCGAATGCGCCAAGCTGATGAAGCGGGCCGATTTCCCCCTCGAGATCCTGCCGGTGGAGATGTGCAAGAGCATGGCTGACGCGCGCCGGATCGTTCAAGGCGACCAGGACGGGATCATCCTTTACGCCGCGGGGGGCTGGGTGAACATCCAGGAAGCGCTTACCGATCCTAAGAAGTGGAACCTGATGTTTGTGCGCCATCGTTCCGGCCCTGTCTACCTGTGGTACGAGATCGCGCACAACCGGTATCTGCGGAAGACGGTGGACGAATTCGGCCAGCCCGGAATGACGGTGGACGACGTGGTAGTGGACGACTATGACGACGTCCTCTGGCGCTTGCGGGCGCTTGCCGGCCTAAAGAACACGTTGGGCAAGCGGGTGGTGGCCGTGGGCGGACCCGCCGGTTGGGGCGCAGGCGGTCGCGCCGCGCCGGAGCACGCCAGGAAAACTTGGCGGATGGATCTGGAGACCGTCTCCTATCCCGAATTGGGCAAAATGCTCAACCAAACCCTGAAAGACGAG
>JAGHDA010000454.1 GCA_021160185.1 Verrucomicrobiota bacterium | reverse complement strand
GCGCGGGCCAGGTGGGGGTGGCCGGCCATCTGCAGATCGGCAGCCGAGCGACTATCGGCGCAAAAGCCGGCGTGATGCATTCCATTCCCGAAGGGCAAATGTGGCTGGGCATTCCCGCCTGCCCAGCGCCTCAGGCCAAGCGGCAACTGGTCGCCATCCAGCGACTGCCCGAATTGCTCAAGCGCGTGGCCCGGCTGGAACGGGAGTTTGCCGAACGCCGCGAGCAAGGGGGCAAAGCCGCCCCGGAAAAGACCGACTGAGCCGCGCCCGACGCCCGTTCCAGGCAAGGGATGGTTGCGGTTCAAGGCGCGATGGCGTAGAATAGAGTGTTCTCGGAGCGGCGGCAGATCCGCCGGCCCGGGAGCGGAAAGGACGAAAGGACTTCATGGAAACCATCGGTTATGCGCTGCTGGGCATCGTGGCCGTGTGTTGGCTGGCGGCGATGCTTCTGGGAATGATCGCCGCTTTTCCTGTAGGGCTTTTAGGCCTTGTGGCGATTTTCGGGATCGGGATCCTTTTCCTCAAGGTGGTGCGGGAAAGGCTCCAAAACAAGGAGGACGATTACTACTCCAAGCATGTAGACAAATAGAGGAGACCCTTATGCTGCTGACCACACAGGACGAGTTCGCCGATTACGAGATTACCGAAACGCTCGGGCTGGTTCGGGGGAACACCATCCGCGCCCGCCATGTGGGCAAGGATATCCTTGCCGGCCTGCGGAATCTGGTGGGCGGTGAGATCGTCGAATACACCAAGATGCTTGCCGAGGCCCGCGAGCAAGCGCTGAATCGGATGATCACAGAGGCTCAGGACAAAGGAGCGGACGGCGTGGTGTGTCTCCGGTTCATGACGGCGGCGGTCACACAGGGGGCGGCCGAGCTCCTTGCTTACGGCACCGCGGTAAAGCTGCGCAAGAAAGCCGCAGGCTGATCCGACCTTTCCCCGGCTGCCCGTTGCTTCCGCCCGCAGCGGGTGCTCGGGGTGAGTTCTTTCGGGCTGGACTGAATTGGCGAAGGGTCAGAGCCCGTTGCGGCGCCAGTAGCGATCCCAACCGGTTCCCTGGGCCGGACGGGGGAGCGGTTCGACTTCCGCTTCCAGGAGCGCTTCCGCATCCGCGCCGTAAGGGCCCTGCAAGACTTTCTGCCCGGTGGGGCCGACGACAAGCGAGCAGCCGATGCACTTCCAGCCGTTCCACGCTCCGCCGCGGACGCGCCCCACGTTGCTGAGGCCCGCGATCCAGCAGAGGAAGCCGCGCGCCACGGGGCGGTAGTTGTCCAGCCAAAGCTTGCCGTAAGGCTGTTTCGTGTTGTCGTGGTCGGGCGGCACGGCCCACGCCGAAGGGGAGAGGATAATCTGAGCGCCCATGTAGCCGAGAGTTCGGCTGACGCATTGGCCCCTCGCGAAGCCATCGGCGCAGATCATCAGCCCGATCACGCCCAGAGGAGTTTCGACCACCCCCAGTCGGTCGCCGATCGCGTAACAGCCTTGGCCGATTTCCAGCACGTTGATCTTCCGGGAGTGAAGCGCCACCCCCCCGTCGGGACGAATCAGCACGGCGGCGTTGTACGTCTTCTTCCCCGCGCGCTCGGCCAAGCCGGCGCAAACGTAGATGCCGCGCTCCCGCGCCGCTTCGCAAAGAGCTCGGCAGGATTCGCCGTCCGGGATGGGGTCGGCCAGGCGCTTGGTCTCGGGGTAAGTCCAGCCGGCGTTGAGCGTTTCGGGCAGGACGACCAGCCGCGCTCCCCGCTGCGCCGCCCGAGCAATCATGGCCTGGGCGCGAGCCAGGTTGGCCTCTTTGCGGCCGCCTTCGACGAGCATCTGACCAAGGGCGATTTTGAACATGCGCCGGTCATGCTCGGAGTCCGCCCGGGAAGGGTCAAGGAAATCGAGCGCGCTCAAGGGCCGAAGAGGATGTCGGCAAAGACCGGCCGGTGATCCGAGACGTCGGTTTGCGGGACCCAAGCGCGGATCGGGCGGCAGGCGGAGCCGCGCCGGATCCAGATGTAGTCGATCCGCCGCTTCGGCGCGGCGGCGGGGAAGGTGAAGCCCTCGTCCGGGCCGGCTTCGAGCCATGCGTCCCGGAAGCGCTCGGCCATCGCCCGCCAGGCGCCGCTGCCGGGCAGGGCGTTGAAGTCGCCCGCCACAATCACGCAATCGGCCCGGACTCCATCCGCTATCTCGCGGATCTCGGCGGCTTGCATCAGCCGTTCCATCTCGTCCCGGCGATAGTCCAGGTGAGTGGCCATGAAAACCGCCGTCCGCCCCCGGAAACGCACAGCGGCCTGCAACAAGCCGCGCTGTTCTCCCTTCCGGAGCATGCGATACAGGTGATTAGTCCAGGAAACCACTGGCAGGCGGACGAGGATGGCGTTGCCGTATTCGCCGCCCTGGTAGGAAAAGTTGTTTGCAAAAAGGCAGCGCATCCCGGTGAGCCGGGCCAGCTCCGCCGGCATGTCCCGTCGCGCAGTGCGGGCCACGCCGCGGTCCACTTCCTCCAAGGCCACAAGATCCGGCTCGAACCGCCGGATCAGGCGCGCGATGCGCTCCAGGTCCACCTTGCCGTCCAGCCCCTCGCCGTGATGGATGTTGAACGTGGCGACGCGCAGCCGCGGCGGCGGCGCGGGCGGCGAGGAGGGCGCGGCGCATCCGCCCAGGAGCAAACCCAGCAACCCGAAGACTCCGGCAAGAAACATCCGGCGCGGAGCCCCGATTCTCAGCGTGATGCGGCGTTTCATACGACGGAATGAAGGAAGCGATCGATGACAAAAGCAAGGGCTTGCCGGGCATCCTCGGCTTCGAAGTCCTCGACCTCTTCGCCCAACTGCCAAGTGTAGTCCACCAGCAGCTCCTCGTCTACGGTTTCCGGGCTTGGCGAAGACTCCTCCCCCTCGGTTTCCTCAGCAAACGAAGGAATGAGCCGGTAGCTGTCCCGTTCCCACACACGCCCGCGCCAGCGGCCCTCATCCGCCGAGTCCTGGAAGAGCTCGATCCGGACGGGGCCGACCCGGCCGTTGGCTTCCAGATCGAATTCGAGCGTCTCGACCAGGCGAAACACCTTGCTCACGATGGCCGGATGGCTGGTTCTCATGCGCCCAGTGTGAAAAGGAACCAGAGCGCTGTCAGCTTCAAAACCGGGTCCTGCCTTTCTCCCTGTTGGCTCAAGACGTTTGACGCTAGAGGAGGTTGGCTGGCG
>JAGHDA010000362.1 GCA_021160185.1 Verrucomicrobiota bacterium | reverse complement strand
GGCGATCGGTTTTCCTTGCATGAGCGTCCAGGCTCTCACGTTCCCGGGAAGATTTTGGAGAGGACCAGGCAGGCAAGGAGGCCGAACACGCTGTTGGCGGTGGCCACGACGGTCCAGCTTTTGAGGGTTTCCTGTTCGGTCAGGCCGCTGAGCTTGCACACCACCCAGAAGCCGCTGTCGTTCATCCAGGAGAGGATCATCGCGCCGAAGCCGATCGCCATGAAGATGTAGATCGGATGGTAAGGGAGGCCCGCCCCGAGCAGCGGAGTCATCATCGCCGCGGCGGTCATCATGGAGACAGTGGCCGAGCCCTGGGCGACGCGGATCACCGCCGCCACCAGCCAGGCCAGGAAGATCAGGTTCACCGGCGCGCCCTCGGCGGCGGCCTTCACCGCGTCGCCCACGCCCGCGTTGCGGAGCATCGTGCCGAAAGCCCCGCCGGCGCTGGTGATCAGGATGATCATTCCGGCTGTTTCCAACGGCGGACCGAGGAGGGGGCTCAATTGCCGGAAGGAGATCCCTTTCTGCCGCATCACCAGGTTGAGGGCGAGCGCTGCCCCCAACAGCAGCGCGATGTTGCGGTCTCCCACAAACAGGAGGACGGGGGTGAAGCTTGGCCAGGCGGCTTTCCAGCTTGGAGAGGCTTTCACGACCGACGCCGCGGAAATGAGCAGGATCGGCAGAAGCACGGGCGCAACCGACGCGAAGAAGCCGGGCAGCTCGCCTTCCGGCTTGTCCATCAATTTACGCAAATCCTCCAGGGAGCTTCCGGGAACCTCGCGCACGGGAACCTCGGCGCGTCGGCAGATCCATTTAGCCACCTGCCAAGTCAGGGCGATCGGGATCAGCCCCACTCCCAGCCCGACCATGATCGAGAGTCCCGGATCGATGTGGAGCATGTCCGCCATCGCAAGCGGTCCGGGGTGGGGGATGATCAGCGAGTGCGTCACACTGGCGCCGGCCCCGATGGCCAACACATAGAGGAGGTAATTGGTCCGGGTGCGCAAGGCCAGGGCGCGGGCGAGCGGAAGGAGCAACATGAAGAACGTGTCAAAGAAGATGGGGATGGAAAGGAAGTAGCCGCTGAAGAGAATCGCTCCGCCGGCCCGTTTTTCGCCGAAGAACGCGAGGAACCGGCGGACTACCTTGTCCGCGGCTCCGCTTTCCATCAGCCCCATGCCGATGATCGAGGCCAGGGCGATGACCACGGCGATCTTCCCGGCGGTCGCGCCGAGCGCTTCAAGGGTCAGGTTGACCGCCAGGATCCCGTGGCTGACCGTCCGCCGCGGCGGCTGCCGCACCGTCACATTGGTGACGAGGGACGCTGGGGGCGTTTCCGGAGGCGCAGGCGCAAGTTCCAGGCGGCCTCCGGCAGGGCCTTTCAGCTGCAGGGGAGCGCCGGAGAGCTCGACCCGCTCAGGCCGCTCGCCGGGCAAGCGCCCTGGCGCGGCCAGCAAGCCCGCCGTAATGGAGACCAAGACCAGCGCGAGAAAGGCGTGGATTCGGACGACGGCGATGAGGAACACGATCAAGGCCACGCAGATCGCCAGGACCGCAAAGGCCAAGGGCCGGGGGCCGAGCCTGCGGCGGCAAGCCAAGGCGTGTAACCGGATGAAAACATGGCGGCTAGACGCTTCCTTTCGCTCTGTTCCGCGGATGCGGAGGACGCATGCTGTTCCTTCGGGGGAACGAACCCGGGCTACTTGATGCGCCACTCCAGGATTCCTCCGGAGAAGCCGGGCTTGAGCCGGGCTTCCACTCGCAAGGCCTTGGCGACGACCGGATCGAATTCCGTCACGTTGAAGCGATCTTTCTCCGCGCCCAGGCCCCGCGGGTTCGGCGCGGGCCGCCAATCGCCTTCTGCCGTTTGGTAAAGGACGCGGTAGGAAGCCGGCGTTCGGCAATATCCCTGGCCGGTGTCGTCGAACCAGTAGATTTCCAGGCGCGAGATCTTCCGCGGCTTGGAGAACCGGCGCTGGACCCATTCGACCGTCCCTCGCCGCGGCCACCAGGTGAAGCGAGGGATTGAGTGGTCGTTCGAATTCTTCGGGACCTTCCCGTCTTCCAACGCCTCAACAGTGTCGGCTTCCCAACAGTGCGAGGCGGAGAGGAGCTTGGCGGGCGGGGTTTTCCACCGGCGGGCGTCGGGCCCGGTTCCGATCACCGGAAAAGCCGAGATGCGCAAACGCGCCGCGCCCATGGGAATAAGGGTCACGGTTTCCTCTGGTTGCTCGGAGTAAACCGGGCTTTCCTGGACCTCGCGCACGAGGCCTTTGGAGTCCAGGGTCCACTCCGGGATCCGACGGGCCTTGGCCTTCAGTTCGATCGGCGCCGCTTCGGCGCGCCAGGGCTGGTTGTCCTGCGGCCAGGGCTTCCTGATCAGCTCAAAGCCGGCTGCGGGGTCGTTGGGATCCAGCGCAAGCCCGTAATTCCACGGACTGTCCGGGAAAATGTCCCACGCCGGCCACTTGTCCGTGCCGCCGCTCCGGACGTAGCGCTCTTTGATTTTGAGCGAGTAGGTCAAAGGCCCCCGCTCGACGGAAACCGTGCGGCGATTTCGGGTCCACTCGTGAATGCGGAGCCGCATCGGCAGGGTCAGCTCCAGCCGGTCGCCGCTCTTCCAGGTCCGCTCGATCCGGATGTAGGTTTGCGGCAGGGCGCGGACGGGAACCGCCTTGCCGTTGAGGACGAGCTTGGGGCCGGAGCACCACGCCGGCACGCGAAGCAGGAGCGGAAAGGAAACCGGCTTCTCGGTTTGGAAAACGAAACGGATTTGCTCTTCGAAGGGGTAGCGAGTCTCCTCGCGGATGGTTGCCTTGGTCCCGTCGCCCACTCGAGCGGAGACTTTGCACGGAGCGTAGAGCAGGGCGGCCAAGCCGTCGCCCGGGGCCGCGTACCAGAGATGCTGCACGAAGTAGGGCCAGCCGTGCCCGGAGTTGTGCTGGCAGCAGCGGTGGATGTGCGGATTCATTTGGAACATCGGCCCGCAGTTCTGCACGCCGGGGCATTTGCTCTTGTGGTCGGACTGAGGTTGGTTCGGCGCGGTGAGATAGCGCAGCGCCTTCAGGTCGGCCGTCATTGTGGCCGGGAAGGTGTTGAAAGCGGCGTTCTCGCACCGGTCGGCCCAGCTTGCGTCGCCGGTGATCGAGAGCATCAGCTCGTCCGAGAGCATCTCCTCGACCACGCCGCATGTCTCGATGGCCTGTCTCGGACCGGCGTGGCCGGGCCGGCAGTTTTCATCCCCGCCGAACATGCCGCCCGGGACCTGGCCGTAAAGCTCCCGCACTTTGTGCCAGACGTATTCGGAAGCCTGAATGTATTTGGGGTCGCGGCTTTGCATGAAGTAGATCGCCGGCTCGCGAAAGCCCTGGGCAATGTTCACATTGTGCCAGTTGATCACCCCTTCGTCCCACCTGGCGGCGCGGCGGTGAATCTTGGGACCGAGCTCCAGGAGCCATTTCTCGCCGGTCCGGTTGTAACACCAGTAGAGGCTGTAAAGCAGGTCGCCCGCGCGCATCCGCGGCCAATAGCCGACGAGAAACCTCTCCTCGGGAACCTGCAGCAGGTAGCGGAAGTAGCGTTTCATCAGCGTCAGCACGCGCTCGTCGCCGGTTTGCTCGTAGTGGGACTGGAGGCAGAAGAGCATCACCATGTTCGGCCAGAGATCCTCGCGCCCTTTCAGTCGCGTGGCCACGCCGGTCCGTCCCGCGCCGGGGCCGAACCACCCGTCCGGCTGCTGGCTCCGGATCGCTCCCTCGATCCAGAGCCGCGCCTCTTTCAGCATGTCTTCGCGATCGAGCAGAAAGGCGCAATTCAGATACCCCTTCAGCCAGTAGGGCTGCTCTTCCCAGCCGAGCTTGCCGACCCCCTTGGGGCTGAGCCAGGCGTTGCCTTCCTTCACAAGAAACCTGCTCAGTTCCTCCAGGCGTCCGTGGAAGCCGTCCGCCTGCAGCTCCAGCATCCGGCGCGTCCAGCCTTCCGGACGGACGCAGCCGATCGGGAGGCGGATCAACGGACTAGGCGCGAGCGGCGGCCGGTTCCCCGTGTAATGCCGGTTGCCTTTGGAGGCGTCGGGACGGGCGACGACCTCCACCGAGGCGTTCGCGACTGCGCCGGCCACGGCCAGCGCGACCAGCGCCGCAAGACGGCCCAGCCTCCTGCCGGTCCCCGTCCGTTCGAGGCGCGACGCGCCCCGGCGCTCCTTGGAGTGTGCGTGTTTGGCTCTCATGGTTTTCTCGCTTTGTCCGCGCAAGGGTAGCAGCCGGAGCGCTCTGTCCAAGCTCAAACCGCTCCCGGGCGCTGTCTTGCGGGAAAGCCCCGCTCGGAACGAAGCGGCCGATTTTCCGCCTCTTGCGTCGGCGACTGCGGGTTGGAGGACGACGTCGGCGCGCCGTTTGACGTGGCCAGGGGAGCGAGGCTTCCGTAATCTGGAACTGAGCGTATGGAATACGAAGCGGTCATCGGCCTGGAAACGCACGTCCAGCTCAAAACGCGAACGAAAATGTGGTGCGGCTGCCCCAACGAGTTCGGCGCGCCGCCCAACACCCACGTCTGCCCGGTCTGCCTTGGGATGCCGGGGATTCTGCCCGTCGCCAACGAGGAAGCCGTTCGCCTGGCGGTTCTTGCCGGGCTGCTTCTAAACTGCGAGATCCCCGGGCGCGCCAAGTTTGATCGGAAGAATTACTTTTACCCCGACATGCCCAAGAACTATCAGATCTCGCAATACGACATGCCCTTTGCGGTGAACGGCTGGGTCGAGTTCGAGTTCGAGGGGCGCGTGCGCCGAGTCCGCCTTACCCGCGCGCATCTGGAGGAAGACGTGGGCAAGAGCTTTCATTTCGAGGACCGCTCGGGCGTGGACTTCAACCGTGCGGGCGTGCCGTTGTTGGAGATCGTTTCCGAGCCGGACATCGAGAGCGCGGACATGGCCTTCGCCTATCTGAACGCCCTTAAAGACATCCTCTCCCAAGGCGGCGTGAGCGATTGCGACATGGAGAAAGGAATGGTGCGGTGCGACGTGAATGTGAGCGTCCGTCCGGCGGGAAGTTCGGAGCTGGGGGAAAAGATTGAGATCAAGAACATGAACAGCTTCAGCGGCGTCCGGCGCGCCCTCAAATACGAGATCGCGCGCCAGATCCGCGTCCTGCGCGAGGGTGGCAAGCTGACGCAATCCACCCGCCGGTGGAATGAGGAGCTGGGGGCGACCGAGGAGATGCGGACAAAGGAGCATGCGCACGATTACCGCTACTTTCCCGACCCGGACTTGCAGCCCTTCGAGCCTTCGCCCGAATGGCTGGAGGCGATCCGGGCGCGTCTTGTGGAGCTGCCTCTCCGCCGCAAGCAGCGTCTGGCGGCGCAGTACGGGCTGCCCGACCAGGACGCCCGCGCGTTGGCGGACGACCCGGCGTTGGCGGAGTACTTCGAGCGCCTTGCGCGGAAAGCTTCCCGGCCCAAGGCCGCGGCCAATTGGATCCTCAACAACCTCCGGGCCCTGATGGCCGAGGAGAACGAGCGCCGCAAACGGGCGCATTCGGCGGCGGGCTTGGACGAGGGGCAATGGACGCCGATGAGCCTGGAGGAACTGAAGTTCGAACCTGAAGCGATTCTGGAATTGATCGAACTGACCGACAAAGGCGTGATCAGCAGCCGCATCGCCCAGGAAGTCTTCGCCGAGATGTTCCGCTCCGGCGGCTCGCCCAAGGCGATCGTTGAGAGCAAAGGCCTCGCCCAGGTGAGCGACGCTTCCCAGATCGAGCGCCTTTGCGAGCAGGCCATCGCCGAAAATCCCGGGCCTGCGGCCGATTACCGCAAGGGCAAAAAAGCGGCCCTCAACTTCCTCAAGGGCCAGGTGATGAGGCTGAGCCGCGGCAAGGCCAATCCCGCCCTCGTCGGCGAAATCCTGGAAAAAAAGTTGAGATGACCGGCCTTCACTGAATTCACTGAAGGAAGCGGCAAACTCTTAAAAAGACGCCCTGACGAGCGTCGGGCGATCGTATTGAGGCAACTGTGGCGGGTGTCCGGCTCGAGCGGGTGACGAAGACGTTTCGGACCTCTTCCGGGGAGGAGAAGGTTGCGGTGCGGGAGCTCTCCCTGGAGGCGCGGAGGGGGGAGTTGCTGGCGCTTCTGGGGCCGTCAGGAAGCGGCAAGACGACGACGCTTCGCCTGATCGCCGGGTTGGAGAAGCCGGACGCAGGGCGGGTGTGGATCGGCGGGCGCGACGCCACGGGCTTGCCGCCGGGCAAGCGGGATGTGGCGATGGCGTTTCAGACCGACGCGCTTTATCCGCACCTGAGCGCGTTGGAGAACATGGCCTTTCCCCTGCGGCTGCGGGGCGCGAGCCGAGCCGAAGCGCGGCGGCGGGCGGCGGAGATCGCCGCCTTGCTGGGCGTGGAAGGATTGCTGAACCGGCTGCCGCGGGAGCTTTCCGGCGGGGAGCGTCAGCGCGTGGCCTTGGGGCGGGCGTTGGCGCGGCGCGCGCGGATTACGTTGCTGGACGAGCCGTTGGCCCATGTGGATCCGGAGCTGCGCCGCGGGATCTGGAAGGCGCTTCGGGCGGCGCATCGGCGCGCCGGCGGGGCGTGGGTGTGGGTGACCCACGACCACGCCGAAGCCTTGGCGCTGGGCGACCGCGTGGCGGCGGTTGCGGAGGGCGCGCTGCAGCAGATCGGCTCGCCTCGGGAAATCCTCGATCGGCCGGCGAACCTTTTCGTGGCCCGGTTTGTGGGACGGCCGCCCATCAACCTGTTCCATGGAACCCTTTCCCGCGTCTCCGGAAGCGGGGTTTTTCATTGGGGCGAGGCCGACGCGCTCGCCTTTCCCGTTCCTGAAACGGCGCTGCCCGCGGGCGTCGGTTGGGGCCCGCTTCCGGAGACGCGGGAAAGGGTTCCATGGAACAGGTTGATGGGCGGCCGTCCCACAAACCGG
>JAGHDA010000345.1 GCA_021160185.1 Verrucomicrobiota bacterium | reverse complement strand
TTCCGGTCCTGATCACCCGCGGCCGGCCCGCGGCGCAATGGGCAAAGCCTCTCGACGCAAAGAAGCTCCAATTCCGGACTTCGGGCGTCGGCCGCCCGCGGGACGTCGAGTTGAAGCCCTTCTTCGCTTTCCGCGACCGCCGCTACACGGTTTACTTCGACATCGTCAGCCCTGCGGAATGGCGGCAGCGGCTTCAGGCCGCGGAAGCGGAGCGGGAGAAGGCGCGCCGGCTGGCCGAGCGCGGGATCGATCAGGTCAAGATCGGCGACGCGGAATCGGAAAAGGCCCATCAACTCCAAGGCGAGAAGACGGGAGCGGGGCGCGCGATGGGGCGGCCCTGGCGGCACGCGGTGGACGGCGGCTGGTTCGCCTACCGGCTCGGCGTGGATCCGGAAAAGCCGGTCGATCTGATGTGCCTCTACTGGGGAAGCGAAAGCGGCGAGCGGCTCTTCGACATCCTCGTGGAAGGCAAACGCGTGGCGACCCAGCGCCTGCGCAACAACAGACCGGGCAAATTCTTCGAGCAAATCTATCCGATCCCGCAGGAACTGACCCGCGGCAAACAGAACGTTCTCGTCCGCTTCCAGGCCCGTCCCGGCGCGATGGCCGGCGGCGTGTTCGGCGTGTGGACGCTGCGCCGCGGCGCCCAGCCCGAAAAACAAGAAAAAGCGGCGGGGCTTTCCATCCCGGAAAAAGTCTCCCCGGTCAGCGATTACCGGCTCAAACCGGCGGCCATTAAGAATGTGAAGCTCCTGCCCGGCTTCTGGCGGAACCGGCTCGAGACCAACCGCGTCGCCACCGTCTGGCATTGCTTCGAGCAGTGCGAAAAAACCGGGCGCATCGACAACTTCCGCGTCGCCGCCGGAATCAAGGAAGGCCAGTTCCGCGGCTATTACTTCAACGACTCGGACGTGTACAAAGTGATGGAAGGCGCGGCCTACACCCTGATGACCCATCCGGACCCCAAGCTGGAGGCCTATCTGGACGAGCTGATCGCGATCATCGCGCGGGCGCAGCGGCCCGACGGCTACATCTACACCCCGCGGATCATCGGCAAGGCCGCCTCGCAGCCGCCGGGGGGAATGAAGCGCTGGGCCTCGATCGCGTCCGCCCACGAGCTGTATTGCATGGGCCACCTGATCGAGGCGGCCGTGGCGCACGCCCAGGCCACCGGCAAGGAGACATTCCTGAACGTGGCCCGCAAAGCCGCCGATTTGATCTGCAGCGTCTTCAACGAAAAGGGCAACCTCCACCCGTCCGGACACGAAGAAATCGAGCTCGCCCTGGTGAAGCTCTACCGGCAGACGGGCGACCCGAAGTATCTGCGCGAAGCCTACTTCTTCCTTGAGTTGCGCGGCCGGCCCGAAACCCACCGGCTTTACGGCCCCTATAGCCAGGATCACCAGCCCGTGGCGGAGCAGCGGGAGGCCGTGGGCCATGCGGTGCGGGCCGCCTACCTCTATTCCGGGACCGCCGACGCGGCGGCCCTCTTGAACCATCGGCCTTACTTCGAGGCGCTTCGGGCGATCTGGAAGGATGTCGTCGGCTCCAAGCTCTACATCACCGGAGGCATTGGCGCGACCGGAGGCAACGAAGGTTTCGATGCCTCGTATCGTCTGCCCAATCTGACCGCTTACTGCGAGACCTGCGCCGCCATCGCCAACGCGCTTTGGAACCACCGGATGTTCCTCCTCACCGAAAACGGCGAGCACATGGATGTGTTCGAGCGATCCCTCTACAACAACGTCCTCTCCGGCGTGGCGTTGGATGGGCGGTCGTTCTTCTACTCCAACCCCTTGGAATCGGACGGCCGCCATCGCCGCTCGCCGTGGTTCGGCTGCGCCTGTTGCCCGCCGAACATCGCGCGCATCCTGCCGCAGGTTCCCAGCTTCGCCTATAGCGCGGGGACCGACCGGCTCTGGGTGAATCTCTACCTCGCCAGCGAAGCGACCATCCAAGTCGGCGGCGGCTCGGTCCAGGTCGCCCAGCGGACCCGCTACCCGTGGAGCGGCCGCGTCGAGCTGACTCTACGGCCGGAAGGCGGCGCGCGTGAATTCGCCCTTTGCCTGCGGATTCCCGGCTGGGCGCGGAACCAGGCGCTGCCCGGCGGATTGTACTGGTTCGCCCGCGAACGCCGCGGCGGCGTGAGGCTCCGCCTCAACGGCAAGCCCGCGCGCTGGACTCTCAGCAAAGGCTACGCCGTGTTGCGCCGCCGGTGGCGCGCGGGCGATCGGATCGAGCTGATCCTGCCCATGCCGATCCGCCGCGTCCTGGCCGACCCGCGCGTGCAGGACGACGCGGGCAAGGTCGCCTTCCAGCGCGGCCCGATTGTGTATTGCGTCGAGTGGCCGGAGGTTCCCGGCGGCAGCGTGAAGAGCCTGATGGTTCCGGACGGCGCGCAGCTTGCGGCGGCGTACGAACCGGATCTGCTGGGCGGAGTGGAAACGCTTCGCGGCCAGGCCGTGCGGCTCGCCAAAACGGCGACCCCGGGGCAACTGGAGCGGAAACCGGTCGATTTCAAGGCCATCCCCTACTACGCGTGGGCCAACCGCGGGCGCGGCGAGATGGCAGTGTGGCTGGCGCGGAC
>JAGHDA010000008.1 GCA_021160185.1 Verrucomicrobiota bacterium | reverse complement strand
CGAGCCCACCACCGGCCTCCACTTCGAGGACGTTCGGCAATTGCTGGCGGCTTTCCGACGCCTTGTGGACGCAGGCCATTCGGTGATCGTGGTGGAGCACAACCCCGAGTTTATCAAGTGCGCAGACTGGATCATCGACTTGGGGCCCGAAGCGGGCGAGGAAGGCGGCAAGATCGTGGCGGAAGGCCCTCCTTTTGCGGTGGCGGCGCATCCTGGGAGCCACACCGGCAAGGCGCTTCGGGAAGCGGGCGTTGTTCCGGACCGCTTGCCTCCCGGCGCATAGAAGCCTTTCCCCGGGCTTTGCCGCGGCGCTGAGCCAGACGGGCGCCCGAACCGGCGGCCGCGGGTTCAGTAAAGGAGGAAGCGCCGCCGCCGGGCCTCGAAGGCGTCCAGTTGGGGCCGCCAGCGCGCGCGAATGGAGGAAAGCGCCTCTCCGCGCCGGAGCGCGGCGAGCGTAGGCGGATCCTGGAGAAGAACGTTGATCCGATCCAGGTCAAATCGGTCGGGATAGAGTCTGTGTATTGCGCCGGCTATTGCCAGCCCCGCGTCCAGCGGTCGGCAGGCGTCCCGGTCGAGCAATTCGACGCGCACCCCGCCGCATTCTTTTCCGGCGTGCTTGCTGGCGAGGGGCGTGAACCGCGCGGGGACGAAGGCTGCGCCCGGGATCGGCGCGCCGCGCAGTTCGCAGGCGAGCCGCACGTCGTCGATATAGGGCGCGCCGACCAGTTCGAAGGGCGTATCCGTGCCGCGTCCCACCGAAAGATTGGCGGTTTCCAGAATGCCGATCCCCGGGTAGAGAGCCGCCTGCGCCGGAGTGCGGATGTTCGGAGAGGGATTCGTCCATGGCAGGCCGGTTTGATCAAACCACATTCCGCGCCGCCACCCGCGAAGCGGGACCACGGTGAGCGGGCAGCGCAGGCCGCGCTCCGCCGCGAACATGCGCGCCAGCTCCCCCACGGTCATCCCGTGTCGCACGGGCAGGGAGTGGAACGCCGTGAAGCGGGAGGGGCCTTCATAAACCGGCCCGTCCATGCGATCGCCCCGGATGGGGTTGACTCGGTCCAGGACCACAAAGCGGACGTTCGCCTCAGCGGCCGCTTCCATCGCCAGGCCCATGGTGGCGATGTAGGTGTAGAACCGGACGCCGATGTCTTGGATGTCGAAAACCAGCGCGTCCAGGTCTCGCAAATGTTCCGGAGCCGGTTTGCGGCGCGCGCCGTAGAGGCTGACGAGCGGCAGCCCGGTTCGGGGTTCCACGCCGTCCGGAATCGCTGTTTCTTTCCGGGCGGCCGGGCCGTGCTCGGGAGTGAAGACGCGTCGGAGTTCGCACCGCGGCTCCGCGGCGAGCAGGTCGAGGGTGCGACGCCGGAAGCGGTCGTGCCCGGTGACGTTGGTAATGAGGCCCAGGCGCCGCCCGCGCAGCGCCTGAAATCCTTCCGCCGCCAGGACGTCCACGCCGTTGAGAACGGGCGGGCAACCGTTTGGAGCGTCGGGGCGCTTTTCCGCGGGAAAGCCGCGAAGAAGAGCCGCGCCCGCCGCGCCTATGCCGGCCAGCCAACGCCGGCGCGTCCATCCGGCGCGGGCTTTTACGGAGAACCGAGGGGAAGAACTCATGCGGCTTGTGGGGCGGGATTTTGGACGGCGCGCGGGGAGCAGCGGCAGCCGCCGCCCCCCGCGAAACTCAGCCCTTCCGGGCAGGACCGTCTTCGGCGCTCAAGCGCCTGGCTGCTGCCACTGACTTTCCTTGGCCTGCCGCGCGGCCGCCAACCCCCCCTTGGCAACGTGTTCCTTGTAGTCATCGCCCGCTTTTTGGACGCGAGGCTTTTCGTAGCCTTCTTCGGCGAGCATCCGTTGCAACTCGGTGTCGATGTTGCGAATCCGGCTGCCCCCGCCGGTAAGGATGATGTTTTGCAGCAACTCGCCCACGCTGTCGGTGGAGGCGCGCGCAATGGCCGTTTTGACCAGTTCGAACACCTCGCGGAGAAGGCGGTCGCAGGCGTTGCCGATCGCGTCGGTCACTTCAAGCCGCCGCATCTTTCCTCCCACGATCACGTTGATCGAGGCCGGCGTGTCCGTGCTGCCCACGTAGGAGTACCGCTCCTTGATCTCCCGGATCTTGACCAGGGAAAGCTGGACGTCCGGATATTGCTTCCGGATCGCCTCGGCCAAGAGGGCGTCCACCCGATCGCCCGCGAAAGGCGAGCTGACCTGGTCCTCGGGACTGGGGAAATAGCCTTGGACCAGGCAGACGTCCGTCGTTCCGGCGCCGATGTCAACAAAGAGCGAGTTGCGCACCGGGTCGATGTAAGAGGGGTCGTTGAGGCGGGACTCGTCCCGCACGCCGAGAGCGGCCAGGAACGGTTCGGGGATGAGGATGATCTTGTGGAAGATGTCCTGGACGGCCGCAAGGAGCTTTTCGCGCGCGGCGCGGTCGGAGCTGGCCGGCACCCCGACCACGGCGCGGAGCTCGGCGTTCGGGGGCGCGTCGATGACTTGACGGATGTGACGGAGGAAATCGCGGGCCGCGCCCAGGTCCTCCACCACGCCGTCGACCAGCGGCGGCACGCAGCGGAGGTAGAGGCGGTTCTTCAACGCCTCCTCGCCGTAGAGCACTTTGGCGTTGCCGGGGATCAAGTTCTCGACGATGCCCTCTTTTGTATAGCCTACAACGGTGGGAATAATCGCGCTTGCCAAAAGCTCCTTCGAGCCGCCGTAGGCGGCTTTAACGCAGGTTTTGTTTGTGCCGAAGTCCAGGCCCACAAGGACGATGTCCGATTTCACCGGCGCAGGCGCGGGAGCCGGCTTGGTTTCCGCCGCCGGGGCGGCCGTTTTTTCCTTTGCGGTTTCAGGGGTCAAGGGTGCCACAAACGTCGTTCGCATGTCTTCTTTCCGGGTTCTCGGTTTTTGTAATCCGGCCGCAGGCCCTTCGGCATGCGGCCTGTCCTCTCTCAGTTTGGGTTCTTTGATCTTGATTGCAAGCCCGGCGCGAGGCTAGGGCCGCCCTGCCGAAGAGCCCGCGGCTGCTTGGGCCCGAGCCTCCGCGGCGGCCGCGTCCGCCTCGAACTGAGGGAGGGCGGAATTGAGCCATTTGACCTGGGAAGGATAAATCAAACTTTTATCCAGTTTTTTGAGATAGTATCGGGCTCGGCGGAATCGACCCAGCTTCCACTCCGTTTCGAAGGCCGTCAGGTAGTACTGGGCCGCCTCGATGGCCTGGAAGCGGCTGGGAGTGACTTTATCAAGGATGGCGGCGGCTTCCTTGGCACGGTCGTTCAACAGCAAGGCCACCGCATGATTCACCAGGATGAGGGCGTTGTTTGGCATCAGATGGATGAGCTGCAGGGTGTACCCGATCGCTTCCTGGGGGTTTTTCCGGAGGGTGAGCAGGGCGGCCGCGTAATTGTTCATTGCGATGGGATTGCGGGGGTGAAGCTCCAGGAGTCGCTTGGCCGATTCCATCATGTAGGTGTCGTCCCGGAGCTGATATGCGCAGCGCAGGATGGCCAGGTGGTAAGAGGGATTGTCCCAGAGTTCCTTCTTGTGAGGCAGGAGAAGAGATTGGGCGTACTGCGCCGCGCCGATCTGGAGCAAATGCTCAGCCACCTGAAGAGCCAGCTTGGCTTCGGGGATGCCCATCTCTGTGAGCTTTTTGAACGCCGTTTCCGCTGTGCCTCGGCTTCCCCGCACCCAGTCCACATAGCCTTCGAGGAAATAGCTGTAGCCGCCCAGGGATTTTTCCGACTCCGGTTGCATCCGCAAATCCAGCGCCATGGAGCGAAGCTGATCCAGAGAGCCTTCCACGTCGTCGCCTCGGCGGCTTTTGCCGATCAAGATTTCAGCTCGGAGCACGATGCTGTCCAGAAGCCAGCCTACGTTTTTCCCGATGACCCGCAGCATTTGGTTGGCCTCGTCGCTTAGATCCAACGAGTAGTAGAGCTTGGCAAGCTGGTAGGCGTCCCAGGGGTTGTCGGGCACGAGAT
>JAGHDA010000101.1 GCA_021160185.1 Verrucomicrobiota bacterium | reverse complement strand
CTCCAGATGGTCCAAAAGAGCCATTCCCGCTTCAGCCGTCGCCGCCACGTCGACTCGCCAATCAGCCGGGATCCGCTCCGCGGCCTTTTCCGCAACCACATGACCCACCCCGTCGTCGCCCAGGATCTCATTGCCCAGCCCCAGCAGCAACCACTCGCCTCTTTTCATTGCTTTCGCCATGCGCTCTCCCGCGATCCTCCTCTAAAACGGAAAGAGCGCCAAGAGACAAAATCCCGGCGCTCTTCTTCTCTTGTCTTGAAACAATCGCCGTCAACCCTGGGTCGCTTCGTCCACCAACCGGCGACGGGCGTCATAAACCCGCACCCGCAACGGCGTGCGCCCCGGAAGGGCATGGGTGGCGCACCCCAAACAGGGATCGTACGCGCGGAAGGCCATCTCGATCTTGTTCAGAAGCCCGTCGGAAATCTTTCCTTTCTTGATGAGCCCTTTAGCGGCGCGATCCACGCTCATGGCAAGCCGCGCGGCATTGTTTTGAGTGCCTACGATCAAGTTGGCCATCTTGATCAGGCCTTCCTCGTCCGTCTCGTAATGATGGAACAGAGTGCCCCGAGGCGCTTCCACTACGCTGCAGCCCACCGTAGGCGTTTCGGTGGGAAGAATCCGAATTTCCTTGCTCGTAATCTCCGGATCATTGACCAGCTCCACCATCCGCTCCGCGGCATACACCATCTCGATGACGCGAGCCCAGTGGTTCGCAAGCGTATGGTGCACCGGCTTGCCGCCAAGCGTATTGTAGAATTCCTCGTAGGCTTCCTGGGCTTTGGGAGTGGCCATGCCCACCGCCGCGTTGAGCCGGGCCAGCGGGGCCACGGCGTAAACGCCCGAATCCTTGCCCTCCTCGAAGCCCTTCCAGCCTAACTGCTTGAGATAGCAGAATTTAATATAGCTCCATGGCTCGACATGCTCTCCAATGTAATCTCGGTACTCACGCGCAGTAAATTTGGCCCACTCCTTCCCCTCGGGATCCACCACACGGAGCTTTCCGTCGTAGAAGTTCACCTTGTCGGCTTCGTCCACCAACCCCATGTAGTAGGTGCGATGTGTAAAATCCGAAGAAGTGATAAGCTTAACATACCCATCATTCTTAAGAACGATATCCCTGAAAACCTGGAGCGTAAAAAGCGCAAATTCCAGGTTGTCTTCCGCAAGCTGTTTGAATTCGGGAAGTTTCTCCGGGTCCAACCCCTTCGAAACCCCTCCCGGAAGGCCGAGCGCCGGATGGATTGCCTTCCCGCCAAAATAGGCGATTAGTCCCCGCAACCGGCGGCGCATCGAGATCACTTTTTTCCCGACCTCAACTCCCACCTTGGCGATCACGCCCACCACATTCCGTTGCTCAGGAGGCGCATCCGGGCCCACGATGAAGTCCGGTCCGCCAAGGATATAGACGTGGAGGGCGTGGTCCTCCATTACAAAAGCGTTATACACCAGCTCCCTGATTTTCCGGGCGGCAGGCGGCGGCTCCACTTTATAGAGGTCGTCCAACGCTTTAGTGGCAGCCATGTGATGGGCGGTGGGACAGACGCCGCAAATCCGGCTGGTGATTTGGGGCATCTCCTCCGCAGGACGCCCAATGCTGAAAACCTCGAAGCCCCGGACTTCAGGAATCTGGAGATAGGCTTGCTCCACATCTCCTTCCCTGTCCAGGAACACCTCGATTTTCCCGTGCCCTTCCAAGCGGGTGATAGGGTCGATGGTCACCCTGCGTCGGCGGGCGGCATAGGCGGCGTTCGCCCTTGCGTTGGCCTCGTTCCAAGCTGCTTTAGTTGCTTCGTCCATGATCCGCTCCCAGATTCACGTCAAAGGTAGATCCACTTTGCGGCGCAGCAAACTGCGGGCGAGCCCGTAGCGATAGAAGGTTCCCACCGGATCGGGGATGCCGCGCAGCGCTTTGTCAATCGCCTCTTCCTCCTTTGGAGCCACGTTGGCGCAAAGCGAAGAGAGGAGTTTTGCGCCTTGGTCTTTCACCCTGCTGGTCGGCCCGAAACAGCCGGTGCAAGGCATATTGGCCGATGGGCACAGCGCCCCGCACCCGGCCCGGGTGCCCGGGCCGAGGCACGGGATGCCTTGCGCTAAGAGGCACTTGTCGGGATCGATTTCGGTCAGATGCGGCCTCTTGAACTCTATAAAGCTTAGATCAGTCGGCTTGGAGTCGCGTTTGGGACACTCCGAACAGAGGGCCACGTCCGGGGCTAAAACGCTGCCTTTGGGAGGCAGATTGCCCTCCAACAACGCGTCGAGGGCCGCCTTGGTGATCTGCGGAGTGGGCGGACAGCCCGGCACGTAGTAATCCACCTCCACCACCTGATCCAGGCTGCGCACCACGTTGCGGATCTCGGGAAGCTCCAGTTCATGCCCGTTCTGGCGAGAGGCGGTTTGCGGCCGCACTTTCTGTTCATTGACCACGGAGGGGCCATCTTCGTAATAGAACTTGAGCAGATGTTCGCGGGTAAACTGGTTCGCCAGGCTTGGAATGCCGCCCATATGGGAACAGGCTCCGTAAGCGATCATGTAACGGCTCTTGCGCCGGAGCAGACGCGCCATCTCTTCCTGCTCTGAAGAACGAATAGCGCCGTTGAGCAGAGTGGCCGTGATCGAACCGTCCGCCATCGCCTCCACGTCCTTGCGCTTGAAATCCATCGCGCAAGGCCAGAAAACGATGTCCACCTTCTCCACCACGCCAAGGATGTCCTCGGCCAAATCGACGACGGCCTCTTCGCAACCGCCGCACGAAGCGCACCAATAAATCGCAATCTTTGGTTTCTCCGCCATGGTCTTTCTCCCAGTGGCCTTTGCCTGTTTCAAGCTTCCTTCTTCTCGGCCGCCGGTTCGGCCTCGGAGCGTTTGGCTTCCTCCTTAGCGATGCGCGCGGCCAACGCCTCCATTTCCTTGTCCCATTCCTCGAACTTCCCGGGGAGGTTCAACGGACCCAGCGCGCGGACCTGTTCAGTCATCTCGTTGATCACGCGTTGGACCTTCTCGCCCTCGGCGGCCGAGATCCACTCCAAACGCACGCGCTCCCGCTCGATGCCCATCTGGTCAAGCATGCGTTGGAGCATCCGAAACCGCCGGAGCGCCTTGTAGTTGCCCTCCACATAATGACAATCGCCCGGATGGCACCCGCCGATGAGCACGCCGTCCGCCCCGCGAGCCAGCGCGTCGAGGATGAACTGAGGATCCACGCGCCCCGAGCACATCAGGCGGATCACCCGCACGTTGGGGGCGTACTTCAGGCGAGAAACACCCGCCAAATCGGCCGCCGTGTAGGTGCACCAGTTGCAAAAAAAGGCCACGATCCGCGGCTCCCACTCTTTACTCATAAGCCAGCAATCCTTCGATTTCGCTGAAGATCTCTTCGTCCTCGAACAGGTTCTGCACGATGGCTCCGGACGGGCACGAGCCAACGCATGTGCCGCATCCCTTGCACAAGGCCTCGTTGATAAACGCCTTCTTTTTCTCTTCGTTAAACTGGATCGCGTTGTAAGGGCAAAGCGAAACGCACGATTTGCAACCCGAGCAATACTCTTCCACAACAAACGCGGTGTTGGGCTCCAGCTCGACGAAGCCCTTGTCGATCAGGCTCAACGCCTCCGCCGCCGCCCCCCCGGCCTGGGCGACGGTGTCGGGGATATCCTTAGGCCCCTGGCACGCGCCGGCGATATAGATGCCGTCGCTGAAGGTGGACACAGGCGCAAGTTTCGGATGCCGCTCCAGGAAGAAGCCCTCCGAGCCGCAGCTCATATTAAGAAGCCTCGCCACCTCCTGGGCGTTCCTCTGAGGTTCCAAACCGGTCGCCAGAACCACCATGTCTACCGGCACGCGGCGAACGCACCCCGCCAGCGTGTCTTCCACGCGGAGCACCAGCCGGCCTTCCTCCTCGGGCGTCATCGCCCAATCGGTCACCTCGCCCACGCGGCCCCGAATGAAATGCACTCCTTCGTCGAGAAGCTTATTGTAAAATTCCTCATAGGCTTTGCCCGGAGCGCGGATATCAATGTAAAAGTTGTACACCTCCGCGCCGCTGTGCTCCTTGATCAAGTGCGCCAGCTTCAAGGAATACATGCAACACACGCGGGAGCACCACCGGTTGGTTTTCTTGTCGCGCGAGCCGACGCAGTGAATGATGCCGACCGCTTTGGGCTTGCGCCCGTCGCGGAGAACAATCTCGCCTCCTGTGGGCCCCGAAGCGTTGACCAGCCGCTCCACTTCCAAAGCGGTATAAACGTTCGGATACACGCCGTAGCCGTACATCGGAATCCGACGGGGGTCGAAGGTCTTGAATCCGGTGGCCACAACAATCGCCCCCACCTGGATCTCCCGCAGCTCCTCTTTCTGGGTAAAATCGATCGCGTTGCGGTCGCCGCAGGCCTCCACACAGGTCATCTTGCACTTGCCAGTCTTGAGATTGAGGCAGGTGTTCGGATCGATCACCGGAACTTGCGGCGTCGCCTGAGGGAAGGGGATGTAGACCGGCTTCCGCTTGCCCAAGCCTTCGTTGAACTCGTCGGGAAACTTGGGCGCTTTATAAACGCACCCGTCAATGCATTCCAGGCAACCTACGCAGGCTTCCTCGTTCACATACCGCGGCTTGCGCTTCACCATCACGGTATAGTTGCCCACGTAGCCGTCTACCTTCGCCACTTCGGAGTAAGTCCAAAGCGTGATATTAGGATGGGACGCAACTTCAGACATCTTCGGCGTTAGAATGCACGCCGCGCAGTCCAGAGTGGGAAACGTCTTGTCGAACTTGGCCATATGGCCGCCGATCGTCGG
>JAGHDA010000356.1 GCA_021160185.1 Verrucomicrobiota bacterium | reverse complement strand
CTTGACGCGGTCTCCCACGTCCACCGGCAGCAACTCGATCCGACCATTGATCTCAGGGCGAACGGAAACCTGCTCCGCAGGGGTGATCTCCCCCGCCGCGCTTACGGCAAAGGCGATGTTGGTCTCCACTACCAACGCCGTTTTCGGCCCCTGAGCAACGTCGCCCTCGGCCTCTATCGCCTTGAACCACGGCGCAAAATGATAAGCCGCGGCGGCCGCAGCCGCCGCAACCGCCAAAACAATCCACTTTTTCATCGCTTCACTCAGCCGCTCTCCCGATTCCCGCCGCGCTCCGGCGGCTTTCCCAACTCATCTGGAGTTCGACGCCGCCGCAGGCCGCTCCATTCAATCTGCGCCGGCGGCAGGCTCCATAAACCGCGCGCTTGCCGCCACCGCAGCCGCGTAGACATCCTGGACGGAAATCCGCGCCGCCTCCGCGCAGCGCCGGCAGGACTCAAACTCAGGGCTAACTCGCATCAACCGCTTCCCCAGCCAGCCCAGCTTGACCTCGACCGGACCGTATGGGGTCTGGACGCTCCTCATCTCCCGGCGCAGTTTCCACCTCCGCCGCTCCCCTGCCCGGACGCCGAACGTAGAAGTCTCTTCGAAGATCCGCCGCGCCAGCCGAGGCGCTTCTTCCGGAGCGCAAAGCACGGTCAGCGTGGCCCCGGGCCGCTGCTTCTTCATCTGCGCCGGCGTCAGAAAGACATCCAACGCTCCCGCCTGAAGGAGGCGGCTGACAGCCTCGCCAAGACACTCCGGAGTCATGTCGTCCACAGTCGCCTCCAGCGCGGTCACCCAATCGGTTTGGGCTCCGTCCAGCTCCCCGGTTTCCGGCTGCGCCTCCAGCTCTCCGAGCACCGCCCGGAGCGCGTTGGGCCGGGTCCGGTTCGTTCTCGCCCCCAACCCGTAGCCCACCCGCCGCGGCCGCATGCGCGGCATAGGGCCAAACGCCTCGGCAAACTCGGCGACCAACGCGGCCCCGGTGGGCGTGATCAACTCGTGAGGCTCCTCGCACTGATGAATAGGCATGCCGCGCGCCGCGGCCACCTCGATCGTGGCCGGCGCGGGCACGGGAAGCCGCCCGTGGGCGCAATCCACCCAGCCCGAGCCGTCCGTCGCCTCCGAAGCCAGGACGCGCGGGCGGCCGAGCAGTTCCAAGGCCGCGCACCCGCCCACGATGTCCACGATGCTGTCCGTCGCCCCCACCTCGTGAAAATGCACTTCCTCGGGCGAAACGCCGTGGACCTTCGCCTCGGCTCGAGCCAGCCGCTCGAAAACCGCCGCCGCCTTGGCTTTAACCCACTCGGAAAGCTCCGAATCCTGGAGCAGTTCCCGAATGCGACGGAAGTTGCGCCTCCCTTCGCGGTCGTGGTGATGAAAGTGAGCGCCGTGAGCGCCCTCCCGGCTCTCGCCGGAAAGGCTGTGTCCGGATTTCGAGCCCATCCCGCGGTCCCCTTCCAGCTCCACGCAAAAGCGGGTTCCCGCCACTCCGCCGCGGCGCTCGCGGCGAGTTTCGATCCTATAGCCCCCCACCGGCACGCGCCGCAGCGTCTCAGCCAGCGCCTCGAAATCCACCCCCAAATCAAGCAAGGCGCCGACGAACATGTCGCCGCTGACGCCGCTGGATAAGTCAAGATACAAACCGTTCATGATCTGCCCTCCGCCGCCAAAGCGTTAATCTGGCTCGCCGCGAACCCGGCGCCGAAGCCGTTGTCGATGTTCACAACAGTTACCCCGCTGCCGCAACTGTTAAGCATCCCAAGCAGGGCCGCAACCCCGCCGAAACTGGCGCCGTAGCCCACGCTGGTGGGCACGGCGATGACCGGACGCGCCACCAAGCCGGCCACCACGCTCGGCAAGGCTCCCTCCATCCCCGCGACTACAATCACCACGTTGGCTTCCCGGATCAGCTCCAGCTTTCCCAACAGCCGGTGCAGGCCGGCCACGCCCACGTCGAAGACCCGTTCCACCCGGTTGCCCATGGCTTCGGCGGTCACGGCGGCTTCCTCCGCCACCGGCAAGTCGCTCGTGCCTGCGCAGAGCACCGCGATATAACCCGGCCGTTTCGGCAACGGCTTCCGCTCCAGGACCAGGCACCGAGCCATGGGATAATAGGCCGCTTTGCGGAAACGCCGCCGAAGCCGCGCCGCCTGCTCTTCCGAAAGCCGCGTCACCAGAACCCGGCCTTCCCGCTTCCAAATCGCCTCGGCGATGCGCGTCACCTGGTCGGCCGTTTTTCCTTCGGCGTAGATGACTTCGGGAAAACCTTGGCGCAGGCCGCGCCGCGCGTCCACGCAGGCAAAGCCCAGATCCACCGTCGACTCGCCCCGGAGCCGGCGGGCAACTTCCGTAGGCTCGACGCGCCCCTGCCGCAACTGCTCGAGCAGCTCCAAAAGCTCGGCGCTCGTCATGGCCGGGATGGTGACAAAGCGCGCCGAGCCCGTCACGCCGGAACCGTCAGGAAAGCGCAATGAAGGCTCTGCCCGGAACGCTCTCGCAGGAAGCCGGCCAGCCGCGCGGGGAAAACGGTTGTCAGGCGTCGGCCTCCCGTGTCTCCCACCGCCGATAGAGAGCGTTGATCAGCGGAAGCAATGCCGCGGTCGTGACCAGGCCGCCCGCCACGTCCACCACGTAATGATACCGCCCGTACACTGTGGAAAGGGTCAAAAGGACCGCCGCGGCGAAGTGGATCCACCGGATCCGCCGCAGATAGCGGAAGGAAAACCACACGGTGCACCAGGCCACGGCGATGTGGCTGCTGGGAAACGCGGCGCCCACAGCCTCAAAGTGGTTGTAAATGAACGCCATGATCTTGAAAAACACAGCCTGCCGAACCGCTTCGGGAAAGGGAAACGCCTCTCCCAAAGCGCGAACGCTCTCCGGCACGCCGAGCCCGGGGATGTGATAGTGAAAAATCCGCGGCCCGGCCACGGGAAGCGCGATGTAGGTTGCATAACAGAAGTAAAACAGGATGGAGACAACGGCAATGAAGTGCTCAAACGCTCGACGATCTCTGAGGTAAAGAGCGAGCCCCACGCCGGCAATCATCAGGTAGTAGGAGAAATAGGCCGCATACAGCAATTCAGCCGTCCACTGATAAGGCAATTTGGCCATAAACTCCAGAGAAGGCTGGCAGCCAAACAGGCGACCTTCGAGACGGATAAACCATTCGTCCAGGAATCGGTCGAAAAACATGCGGTTTAACAGCCCTGTCTCCCGATAGAATCCGGTGTAAAGGAGGATCGGGTAATACGCCCGGAGAAAGGCAAGGAGCCTTTTCTGGGGCCGCGCCGCCGCGGCGAGAATAAGGAAGTGGATGGCGACGGGACCGAGAAAGTGCGCGGCTGCCAGCCATGGCCAATGGGGCACGCTCTCGTTGTGGAAGGCCAGAATCACCGCGCCCACCAGCAGGGCGTAAAGCTGGGTGGCCCAATCCACCAGCCGATAGGAAGCCGCGCCTTGCTGCAGAAACCTCTTCATTCGCCCTGTCGCTTCAAATCCACCCCGCTTCCGCATACCACCGAGCCGTGCGTCGGAAACCGTCCGCCAATTTTGTGGCACAGATCCCTTCTCCGAACAAGCGGCGGAGCCGCGTCGTGTTCGCCACCCATCCCGGGGCCAACACTTCGCGATCCTTGCCGTGAGCCAGCACGGTCGGCTTGCCTCGCAGCCTCGCCCATAGGGCGGCCACGCGGCAGATTGCACGGAAGCAGAGCGCAGGCGTGCGCAAGGGAACGACGCATTGCCTGCCCAGCGCCCGCGCCGCTGCGCGGGGAATCTGCCCAAAACGGACGATTTCCGGAGAAGCCACATTGATGGTCTCGCCGGCCGCTTCGGGCGACTCCGCGGCCACCGCCACGCAGCGCGCAAGATCCTCGACCCACACCAGGCTCAACGCGCGCCGCGGGTCGCCCACGGCGGGGCAAAAACCGCGCCGCGCTGCGCGAAACACCGGGAGAAACTCCCTGTCCCGAGGGCCGTAAACCGCGGCCGGGCGGAGGATCGTCCATTCCCCGCGCCACCGGGCCTTGACTTCCTCCTCGCCCGCCAACTTGCTCCGGCCGTAACAGGAAACCGGCGCCGGCGGGGCGGTTTCGTCCGCGGGATTCTCGGGCGTGCCCGGCCGGCCGGCGGCCAGACTCGAGAGATAGAGGAATCTCCTGATCCGCCCTCCCCGGCGGTTGGCGGCCTCCACCAAGCGGCGCGTGCCGTCCCGATTCACCCGGTCCAGCTCCTCGGGCCGGAGCGCTTTGATCGCCCCGGCGCAGTGGATCACGCAATCCACATCGCCCGCCACGGCTCGATCCAAGCTGCGCGGATCGTCCAACGAGCCCTGCACAACCTCGACCGAACCAAGATGCGGGGCGATCCACCGGGTCGAGCTCACGGCTCGGATGAGGATGCGGACCGACGCGCCTTCCTGCGCAAGCCGATCCAGGACGTGGCTTCCGACAAATCCGGTCGCCCCGGTAAGAAGCGTGCGCATGATTTCCCCTTTCCCGAACGCCGCCTCAGGACCGCAGGCAGGCGGGGCCCCGGCGCTCCTCAGCCGGAGATCAACCCCAACTCCTTGCCCACCTTGCCAAGCTTCTCGAGGGCGAAATCGATCTGCTCCTCGGTGTGGGTGGCCATCAGGCTGATCCGGATCAACTCATGGCCCGGCCGGACGCCGGGGGCAACCACCGGGTTCACAAACACGCCTTCTTCCTCAAGCCGCTTGCAGAACTTGAAGGTGATCAACTGATCCCGGCAGTAGACGGGAAGGATCGGCGTCTCCGAATCGCCCAGGTCGAAGCCGAGGGAAAGCAACCCTTGCTTCATCCTCTCGGTGTTGCGCCAAAGCCGCTCGATCCGCTCCGGCTCGCTGGTCATGATCTCCACCGCCGCCAGAACCGCCGCCGCGTTGGCCGGACTCATGCTCGCGCTGAAGATAAGGGGCTTGGAATGATGCTTGAGGTACTCGATTGTCTCCGCGTCCGATGCGATGAAGCCGCCGAGGCTGGCGAGCGATTTGCTGAAGGTGCCCATGATCAGATGCACCTTCTCAGTGAGCCCGAAATGATCGGCCGTGCCCGCCCCGTTTTTCCCCAACACGCCGATGCTGTGAGCGTCGTCCACCATCACCACGGCCCGGTGGCGTTCGGCCAAGGCGCATAGCTCGGGCAGCTGGATGATGTCACCCTCCATGCTGAACACCCCGTCCACCACAATAAGCTTGGAGGCTTCCGCGCCGATCGCGCGCAGTCGCTGATCCAAAGCGTTCAAATCCCGATGCGGAAAGCGGAGAAAGTTTCCCTGACACAGCAAGCATCCTTCCACAATGCTCGCGTGGTCGCTCTTGTCCGCGATCACATATTCCCCTTTGCCCACCAAGGCGCTGATCACGCCCAGGTTAACCTGGAACCCGGTGCTGTAAAGCAGCACCGCTTCTTTCCCCACCAGCTCGGCCAGCCGCTCCTCCAGGCGGATATGGATGTCCAACGTGCCGTTGAGAAATCGAGACCCAGCGCACCCGCTGCCGTACTTGGCCACCGCCTTCTGCACCGCCTCCTTGATCCGCGGATCGTTGGTCAGCCCCAAATAGCTGTTGGAGCCGAGCATGAGCACTTTGCGGCCGTTAATGATCACCTCAGTGTCCTGGGCAGAGGAGATCATCCGAAAATAGGGATACAACCCCAAAGCCCGCACTCGCTGGGCGTCTTTGAACCGGCGAACCTTCCGAAGCAACGGGATTTCCTCGGCAGAGGACAGCCCGGCCGCTCCGCTCCGGAGCGCCTCTACCCCGCGCCGGCTTTGCGGCGCGACGGCCGTCTCCGTCTGTTTTCCAAACGATGCTTCCTGTTCGTCTTTCATGGCGCTGCCGGCCTTCAGGGACAAAAACCGACCGCCCCCGCTCTCTGTTCCGCGCCTCCGCCCAATCCGCCGCGGCTCGGCTACATTGCGATTAAGAATCCAGGGCGGCGTCTTTCCGCCAGTGCGCCAAGCCTCTTGGCAACTCGCCGCTTCTGTCAAGGCTCTTTTCGCCGATTGTCACAAACGGCTCAAACCCGGACAGTTTTCATTGGGGCGTTTCCCGGACGCGCATCCGGGCGTTCCTTCCGGCATAAGGGCCGGGCAGCGCGGGCCCGGCCGGCCCGCCGGGTCGGTCCAAAGGCCCGGCCCCCTTGGCGTCGCCGTTGCGGTCGCTCTCCGGCGGATGCCTGATTCCCCATGAGGCTTTCGCAAGCCGATTCATCTCCCCCGCCCGCTTAACCGGGAATTTCGGGCCCGAACCGGCCTCGGCGCAATAAAAAGCCGGCGGGCCGCAGCCCGCCGGCGTGATACGCGATAAAATTCGGCGCGCTTGCGCTGCCGCTGATCAGGCCTTGCGGAACCGGCGATAACCGGCGAAGAGCATCAGGCCCAGCCCGGCCACCAGCGCGTAGGTCTCCGGCTCAGGAACGAGGGAAACGTCGTCCAGCGCCGCCTGCGGGTCCTCCGAAATGCCCATGAAGGTGAACATCACGTTGTCGGCAGTGCCGACAGTGAATGACGCCAGATAGGAATCAAAGTTAGGCGCAAGGGTGGTCCCTGAGACGATGTTGTAAGGAACGTATGCGGTACCGCCCGGGGCGCCGCCATTCCCTACAACGGTGTACGCGATGCGATAGGTGCCCGTATTCAGAGCAGCCGCTTTAAAGGACAGCGTATAGGAACCGGGCGAAAGGGACACGGTCTGCGAAATCGCTGCTCCTGCTACATCGAAGTACAACGACTGCTCATCGGCAATCACCTGATTAGGATTCAAATCCCATGCATCAGTATAAAGCCCAACGTTGGCTCCGCTGACAGTCCAAACCCCGCCGATGCTTTGGCCCGGTCCATAGGTCGCTTGGGTTGCACCTATCGTTGATAGATCCGGCGATTCAAAATCGCCGTTCGAAAGCAGATTGGCCGCTTGGGACACGACCATGCTGGCAACGGCAATTCCGCCGAGCGTCGCTAGGACACGTAGTTTAGTGCTCATCTTTACTCCTTTCTTCACGGTTTTTCTCCTCGCCAGGCCGAAGCATTAACCGACGTCCCGTTAACACCTCTCCTGACTCAGTTTGGTATCTATCACAAATCGGGGGCGGCGCGCAAGAACTTTTTTCGATTTTTTTTTTCGCCCCCTCCCCAAGGGGCGGAAAAGCGCTCCCGCAACCGATTCCTGGGCCGAGACGTCGCAAAAGGGCCAAACCGGCGTTGACGCGCGGGGTTTGGGCGGGCAAACTCCTGGCTCCGAGCCGCGCTCGGACCGCTCGATCCGAAGGCGGTCCGAGCGCGGAAGCGCAACCCGACGGCGCCTATGACCAGCGCGGAAATTCGCCAGTCGTTCCTGGATTTCTTCCGGGCCAGGGGACACACGATCGTCCCCTCGGCCCCGCTTTTGCCCGACTCGCCCAACCTGCTCTTCACCAACGCGGGCATGAACCAGTTTGTGCCCATCTTCCTGGGAGAGCGTAAGCCGGACGTCTCGACGTGGCCCGGAGCGATCCCCGGTCGGGACACGCGGGCGGCGGACACGCAGAAGTGCGTGCGCGCCGGCGGCAAGCACAACGACCTGGAAGAGGTGGGCCTGGACGCCTACCACCACACCTTCTTCGAGATGTTGGGCAACTGGTCCTTCGGGGACTATTTCAAGGCCGAGGCGATCCGTTGGGCGTGGGAGCTTCTGACCGAAGTGTGGGGCTTTCCGAAACGGCGGCTCTACGCCACCGTCTACCGGCCGGGCCCGGGCGAGCCGGCCGAGACGGACGAAGAGGCGCTGGAGCATTGGCGAAGAATTTTTCAGGAGGCGGGGCTGGATCCGGACCGTCATGTTCTGTTCGGCGACAAGAAGGACAACTTCTGGATGATGGGCGAGACCGGCCCCTGCGGGCCGTGCTCGGAAATCCACATCGACCTGACGCCCGAAGGGGAGGCCGGAGGCGCGCTGGTCAACGCCGACAGCCCCCTCTGCATCGAGATCTGGAACCTGGTCTTCATCCAGTTCAACGCCAATGCGGACGGCTCGTTCACCACGCTCCCCGCCCGGCACGTGGACACGGGAATGGGATTCGAACGGGCGGCGGCGGCGATCCAATGCACCGGCGGGTTTCGCGACTTTTCCCGGCCCGTCTCAAACTACGAAACCGACGTCTTCCGGCCCCTGTTCGCTCGGCTTGAAGAGCTTTCGGGCAAGCGATACGGATCGACGCTTCCTTCGGGAAAGGCCGGGGGTCGGCCCGCGCCGCGCGGGGAGCAGGAGCGAATCGACGCGGCCTTCCGGGTGATCGCCGATCACATCCGGACCCTGGCTTTCGCGATCGCCGACGGCATCCTGCCCGGCAACACCGACCGGCATTACGTCTTGCGGCGCATCCTCCGCCGCGCCGTGCGCTACGGCCGCACGCTGGGTTTTCGGAAGCCGTTTTTCCACAAACTGGCCGGCGTGCTCGCCGACACGATGGGAGACGTCTTCCCCGAGGTTCGCGAGAAGCAAGCGCGCATCGAAGCGGTCATCCAGCGCGAGGAGGAGGCGTTCAACAAGACCCTCGACCGCGGCATCGAGTTGTTCCAGGAAGAAATCCAGCGGTTGGAGCGGGAACCCGCGACGGAGAAACGGCTTTCGGGCGACTTCGTCTTCAAGCTGTACGACACTTACGG
>JAGHDA010000280.1 GCA_021160185.1 Verrucomicrobiota bacterium | reverse complement strand
GGTTTCCATAAGCGCCTTCACCAGACCCTCCGCGCGCATTGGAAACAGACTCATCGAACCCCATGAAACCCAAACGTCTTCTCATCGTCGGCGGCGTCGCCGGCGGCGCCAGCGCAGCGGCCCGAGCGCGCCGACTCTCCGAATCCGCAAAGATCATCGTTTTCGAGCGGGGCCAATACGTCTCGTTCGCCAACTGCGGCTTGCCCTATCACATCGGCGGGGAGATCCCGGACCGCGAAGAGCTGCTGGTGCAAACGCCCGAGCAGCTCCGTTCCAGGTTCAACTTGGACGTGCGAATCCGGCATGAAGTGACGGCGATCGATCGCGGCAGGCGGGCGGTCCGCGTCCGCGATCTGGAGCAAGGCGCCGAGTATGAAGAGCCGTATGACGCTCTCATTCTCTCGCCCGGCGCGGAGCCGATCGTGCCCAACATCCCCAACGCCCGACGCGAAGGCCATTTCACCATCCGCACCGTTCCGGACGCGGATGCGGTCAACGCCTGGATCGCTCGCTCCCACGCCTCCCGGGCGGTGGTGGTCGGCGCGGGATACATCGGGCTTGAAATGACCGAGCAGCTCGTCCGCCGAGGGTTGAAAGTCAGCGTGGTCGAGGCCCTGCCCCAGGTGTTCCCAGCGCTGGACTTCGAAATGGCCGCCTTTTTGGCTAGGGAGCTCCGCGAGCGCGGCGTCGATCTCCACCTCCAGGATCCGGTGGTTGAATTCGAGCCTTCCACCGGCCAATTCGAGGCGGCCGCTTCGATTGTAGTGCTCCAGAGCGGCAAACGCCTCCCGGCGGATATTGTCATCCTCGCCGTCGGCGTGCGGCCGGAAACCGCTCTGGCCCGCGAAGCCGGTTTGGAGCTGGGCGAGCTGGGAGGCATTCGCGTCAACAAGCGTCTCCGCACAAGCGACCCCGCCATCTGGGCCGTGGGCGACGCCATCGAGGTCAAGCACCTGGTCACCGGCCAATGGCGCTTGATCCCGTTGGCCGGTCCCGCCAACCGCCAAGGGCGCACAGCCGCAGACAATATCTTTGGCCGTCCCTCCGAATTTCGAGGCGTCCTGGGAACCAGCGTGGCGCGGGTCTTCGGCCTGGTCGCAGGCTGCGTCGGGGCCAAGGAAACTGAGCTCCGCGCAGCCGGCATCCCCTACGAAACAGTCCATCTGCACCCGCCTTCCCATGCGGACTACTACCCGGGGGCGCACCCCATCAGCCTTAAGCTGGCATATCACCAGAAAACGGGAAAGGTTCTCGGCGCGCAAGCCGTGGGCCGGGACGGGGTGGACAAGCGGATCGACGCGATCGCCGTCGCGATTCAAGCGGGAATGACGGTGGACGATCTTGCCCAACTGGATCTGGCCTACGCGCCGCCTTTCGGCTCGGCCAAGGATCCGGTGAATCTGGCGGGCATGGCGGCCCAGAACGTCTTCCGCGGCGACGTGGCCATAGCCCATTGGGATGACATAGACCGCGTGGATCCCGCCCGCCAGTGCCTGTTGGATGTGCGCACTCTCTCGGGATGGAAGTCGGGACATATTCCCGGAGCGATCCACATCCCGTTGGACGATCTGCGCCAACGGCTTGCCGAACTGCCCAAGGAGATGGAAATCATCGTTTATTGCGACACCGGGTACCGGTCCTACTTCGCTTGCCGGATTCTTCAGCAACACGGCTTCAACGCGCGAAGTTTCACCGGCTCCTATCGCACTTGGCACGTTGTCAAAGAAGCGGAGCAATGCCGGGAAGCCGCGCGCTGAGATCCGGAGGCAAGCTGACCAACAAGGCGGCGAGCTGATTTTCGTGAGGGGAGAAGAGCCCATTTGAACAAAAGAGCCCCCATTGTATGATGCGCGCTTGGAATGGGCAATGAGCAGGAGCCGAAAGCGACAACCCTCGAACGGCGCAGCCCGTTGCAGCCGCGCGCCAGCGACGCGGCTCGCGGGAAAGCGTTTTAGCGGGGCGCGATGAGAACGGCCTCCTCCACTGCAAAGGTTGCCTTAGCCTTTCCGCCCGCAGGCGGTGTGTTCCAGCCTGCGCTGTGAATTTCCGTTCCGCAACGTGTTCCCAAGCCTATGAGTTCGACCAAAAACAGCGGCCTTCGTTCGGCTCAGTCCGAAACCCTCGAAGAAGACCAGGAAGCCAAGCCTCCAGATTCCGTCGCGTTGGGCAAGCGCCTCCTCGAATACCTGGAGGAAAAAGGAAAGGTCCTTTCTCCCCTTCTGATCTTAACCCACGATTTTCCGGATCCGGACGCCATCGCCGCGGCCTACGGGCTGGCCTATCTCGTTCAGCAGGAGTTCGACATCGAGGCGCGGATCGCCTACCGGGGCGTGATCGGCCGCACCGAAAACAAGGCGATGGTGAAAATCCTCCGCATCCCCGCCCACAAGCTGCGCGCAGTGGACCTGAAGCGTTATCCCAACATCGCCCTGGTCGACACCCAGCCGGCTTTCCAAAACAATCCCTGGCCGGGGAATCGGAAAGTGAAGATCGTCATCGACCAGCACGAACCGGTTCGCCGCCCATTGGCGGAACTGACGCTGGTCGACCCGCAATGCGGGGCGTCATGCGTGATCGTGGCCCAGGCTCTCTTGATGTCCGGCCTCAAGATCCCCGCCCGATTGGCCACAGCGATAGCATACGGGATTCTATCCGACACGATGGACCTTTACCGGGCGAAGCGGCGGGATGTGGTGGACGCCTACATGAACATTCTCCGGCTCAGCGACGTGCGCGCGCTGGCCCGCATCCAAAACCCGCCGCGATCCAAGAGCTTCTTCGTGACCCTGGCTCGATGCATCCGCTCGGCGGCGCGGCTCCGCTGGCTGGTGGTGGCTCACCTCGGCCAGGTGAAGAATCCGGAGCTCGTGGCCCAGATGGCCGATTTCCTCCTCACTTACGACAACATCAAATGGACCTTCTGCACCGGCCGCTACAAAGGCAGGCTCTACGCCTCCCTCCGCGCAGCCAAGCAGGACATGCCGGCCGGGGAAATCCTCCGGGACGTGTTCGAGGACAGGAAACTCGCCGGAGGCCATCAATCGATCGCCGGCGGCTCAGCGCCGGTCGGCCTGGACGCCCCTGAAGAGGTCTGGCGGGCGAAGGAAGCGGCGCTCCAACTCCGGCTCGTGAAGCGGCTTCGCCTCCCCGCCAAGGGCGAGTTCTGGAAACCCTTCAAACGCTGCGCCTGAAACAAATCCCAGCCGGCCCCCTTCTCGAAAAAGACGTTGGAGGCGGCAACCGCCCGCCTACGGCAACACGCGGATGCGCAGGTTCTTGAAATCGATGGGCGCACCTTCGGACTCCAGGCAGAGATAGCCGCCGGCCGGCCGGCAGTTCGTTCCGCCCGACACCTCTTCTCCGTTCACCCACAAGCGCACCTCCCCGTTGATGCAGCGCACGTAGTAATGGTTCCATTGTCCGACGCCCTTGGTGAGGTTCTTGGACGGAAAGCTCCGCCTGCCGTTGGGCGAAACCGGCGGGAATGGCTTCATTTGAGCCTGACCGGTGGGAAACACATCGCCGTTGGTGGTAAACCAGTCGGGCTTGCGACCGTGCGTCTTCTCGTATTGTTTCGCGTAGCCGTGATCAAGAATCTGCACCTCGATGCCCTCCGGCAAACGGCCCTTGCCCGCTTCGAGTCGGCGAATGGACTCCGGACTGGCCCACACAAACACTCCTGAATTGCCGCCTTCGCGCAGATGCCGCCATTGCACGACCAGCTCGAAGTTGGTCAGAACCTGCCTGGTGCGGATGACGCCGATCGGCTTTCCGGAGCAATGGATCCTCCCGTCCCGCCAGCTCCACGTGTCAGGATCGCAATTCACATTCACGAAATCCTCTTTCGTCAACGCCCGCCAACCGGCCTCGACCCCGCGAATGCAAGCGGCGGGGAGCGGCTCCTGGACTTCCGCCGCGCCCGCCGAGAACGCGCCCAGGCGCCCTGCCAGCGCCAGCGTTGAGAAGGAAAACAGCCGCATCATCAATTTCTGGTTAAGTTTCATAGCCGGCAGCATAACCCGCCTCGACCGCAGCAGCCAGCGCAGAACGAACCCGAAGCGCCGCCGAAACGTTCATCCTCCGAATCAACCAACGGCGCGCAGACATGTCCCTCGGATGCCTCTTGATCGCCGCTTTCCATTTCCGGCGATCGCCCCCTCTTAACCCCCCAACCCGCGCCGGCATAGCGAAGCTCGCCGGCCGCAACTCGCAGCCGCAGAGGCCATGAGGCGGATCAGGGAATCGTCGAGCATGGGCGCAGCAGGCTCCCAGTTCTATCGCCCAAATCCTCCTCGCCGGGGACGCAACAAGGCCTTTCGGCGGAGGAGTAAAAGGGCTGGACATGAGAGAAAACCCGGCGCAGCCTGTTTCAGGAGTTTTGCAAGGGTTAGGGAAAAGCGCCGCGCGGGGTTTGCCCCGCCGGGGATCAGGAAGGTTGAAAATTAATATCTGCTGAAGGTTTAATTATGTTGAAGAAAACCGCTTTGGAACGGCTCCTTTGCCGCTTGGTTTTAGCCTGCGCCCTGAGCTTCACATGCGCCGGAAACGCCGGCGAACCCCAGCAAGGGGAAATGGCCGGCTACCTAATTGTCCCCACGGAAAAAGTCCCGGAGACGTACGACGCCGGGTTCTCGATGTATGTCGCGGCCTGGCCGCTTTTGAAGGAATATCCAGGGCCTCGTTTTCAGAGCGGCCTGTTCGGGACTTGGATGTTCGCCCGGTATGACACTCCGCCGCCTATGAAGTTATACTCCGACATCGAAGGCGGACTGGGCTGGTGGCACGACACGCGGTTCGGCACGGAAACGCCGAAGTTCATCATGGGCGGGGTGGCGCTGAATTTCACGGCATGGGCCAACGGCCCCGGCGCGGGCAAAGGCAGGGACTGGGAAAAGCCCAGGGGGAAATACGGCGTCGCCCAGCTCAGCCCGTGGGTGCTCTGGCCGCCGGACGGCCTGAACTTGAAGCAGGGAACCTGCGGCCAATTAGTCGGCTACGGTTACCTGCCGCTTCCGCTCACCGAGCCCAAATCCAAGACCGCCGGAAAAAACGTTCCGACCGGGAACCAATGTTGGACGCTGTTTCTGAACACAGCGAACTTCAAAGGGCCGGTGGCTTTCTTTACGCCTTACTTCTGGTCGCGCCCCTCGACGGAGGATCCGCGCCTGGCAGGCATGTTTTTGGACAGCCGCCCGTCCCGCGCGAACCGGGCGTTGCAAATGGAGACCCAGCACATCCCCGCCGCGGTGGCGACCGACTCGAAGGGGGAAACGTACGCCCGCGTCGCGTCCACCCGGTTTCCTGCCGGGTTGAACGGCCCGCCGGCAATGGTTCATCGCGTGACCTCGTACAACAGGAAGGCGCTCTGGGACGCGGTGAAAGCGTGGTTTGAAGGCGGCCCGCCGGCTGACGGCGCGATTGACCCGCAAGCCGGCCGCATCAGCGTCTTCCCTGGACGGGGATGGGCGACGTGGCGAATCTACACACCGCGCACGCCCAAGGAAGAAAGAGCGCAGGTGGACTGGAACTCATTCGCCTCCCCCGTAGCTCCTGACCCAACGAGTTTCAGTTTCCGATGGAACGAGGAAGCGGTCACGCCCACCGTCGCCAAAGGCGGCTTGCTGGCGACGCTTCCTGAGTATTATCGCCTCGTGAAGAAAGGCAAAAAAGCGATGTGGGCGCCTGTGCGCCCGGAAGATGTGCCGGCTGAAACCGGCCTGGCTAAGCTGGCCTTCCATCGGCCTTCGGGCCGGCCCTCCGAACCCTACGTCACCCCCGACGATCCGGAAAGCTGCTGGAAGAAGCCGGGACCGGTGGCGGGGCCGTTCGAGGCGCATTTGGGAGACGGCAGCGTGG
>JAGHDA010000177.1 GCA_021160185.1 Verrucomicrobiota bacterium | reverse complement strand
AGTTTGAGGTCCATCGGCCGTTGTATGACTGGGTCCTGGAACAGTTGGACCTGCCTCGGCCGCCGCCTCATCAGTATGAGTTCGCCCGGTTGAACCTGACGCACACCGTGATGAGCAAGCGCAAGCTCCTGGCCTTGGTGCGGGAAGGACGGGTGCGCGGCTGGGACGATCCCCGAATGCCGACCCTTTCCGGACTGCGCCGCCGGGGCGTGCCGCCCGAGGCGATCCGCGAGTTCTGCGCCCGAATCGGCGTCACCCGCTACGAAGGCGTCGTCGAGATGGCGCTTTTCGAAGACACTCTGCGCGGCGTTTTGAACCGACGTGCGGCCCGCCGGTTCGGGGTGTTGCGGCCGCTCCGTGTCGTCCTGCTCAATTATCCGGAGGGCCGGACCGAAACGGTCGAGGCGGTGAACAACCCCGAGGACCCCGCCGCCGGGACGCGGCCGTTGCCGTTCTGCCGCGAGCTGTGGATCGAGGAAACTGATTTCATGGAAGAGCCGCCTCCGAAGTATTTCCGGCTCCGCCCCGGCGGCGAAGTCCGCCTCAAGTACGCTTACATCATCCGATGCGAAGAAGCGGTGAAGGATGAGGAAGGCCGCGTGAAGGAGCTCCGGTGCTCGGTGGACTTGGGCTCGAAGCGCGGCGGCCCCACCGCCGGACGCAAGGTCAAGGGCACGATTCATTGGGTCAGCGCCCGCCACGCGGCGGACGCGGAAGTCAGGCTGTACGATCGGCTCTTCCGCGCGCCCCATCCGGAGCAGGAAGAGGGCGAACTCGCCGACCAGATCAACGCTCAGTCCCTCACGACGCTTCGCGCCAAAGTGGAGCCCTCGTTGGCCGAGGCGACTCCGGGCGAGCCGTATCAGTTCGAGCGGATCGGTTATTTTTGCGCCGATCCAGACGGCGAGCCGGGGCGTCCGGTTTTCAATCGCACCGTCACCCTCCGCGACAGCTGGGCGAAGATGGCCCGGAAATAGCCCTAAAGCCGTTGTCGGCGCCGCGCTCGGAGGGATAGGGCTCTGCTGAGCAGGAGTTGCGGTTGGGAAAGAGGCGGGGTTGCCTTTGGGGGGACGGATTTCGGAAAGAAGGAAGAAGAGAGTTGCCGGCTTGACATTCATGACTATTTGGCTAAATTGCCGTATTGCTAATAGCGGCCGCGGGCCGACGCAGGGCCGCCTCCCGCGCGCGGCGAAAACGGTCGTTCGCAAGAGCGAAAACGGGCTTCGACATCAGCCGAAGCGAGCGAAACACAAAACAATAGCCTCAAAAGGAAAGGAGTTACGCCATGCCGTGGATCGCAGGAATCCAACGTGATCAGGTGAATTGGGGGCCTACTGTGGACGCCGATAAGTGCGTCTCGTGCGGAATGTGCATGAACTGCGGGAAGAAGGTCTTTGAGTGGGTTGAGGGCAAGCCCAAGGTGGTCCGGCACTACGATTGCGTCGTAGGGTGCACAACTTGCGGCAACCTTTGCCTGGGAAACGCTATTTCGTTTCCCGACCTCCAGGAGCTGCGCCGACTCTTCAAGGAGCGCGGCGTGTGGTCGGCCGTCAAGAAGGCGCTGATAGCGGAGGGCAAACTTCCTGCGGAGTAAGCGCGCGAAACTGACGTTTCATGTTCAGGGCAAACCTTCTTAATTAGGTCTATCGCCTGCGGCCTCCGTTGGAGAATTGGTTTGCGCCGGCAATGGAGCCGAGGAAGAGGCGGGCGGACGCTGTTGCAGCCGCCGCGACGGCGTCCGCGTCCGCCCCCGAATTTTTTCTTTTTTTTGGTTTGACATATTACCGTAGTAGTACTATCGTGGTCGTCAAAACGGAGCATCATGAATATGCCTCGATCCCAACTCCATCGTCTCGGCGATCTGCAATTGCGGATCATGCAGGTCCTGTGGCAACGCGGGGAGGCCACGGTGGCGGAAGTCCACGCCGCCCTCGGCGCGCGCCCGCGCTTCGCCTACACCACCATCGCAACCATGCTGCGCAAAATGGAGGCGCGCGGCCTGGTCCGACACCGCGCGCAAGGGCGCGCCTTTGTGTATCGGGCCGCCGTGGCGGAGCGGCAGGTCAGCCGCGGCATGGCGGAGCACGTGCTGGACCGGCTGTTCGCCGGCAGCCTATCGACGATGGTCAGCCATTTGCTCACCGCTCGGGAGGTCAGCGCGGAAGAGCTGGCCGAGCTGGAACGCCTTATTCAGGAAAGGAAGCGCATATCAAGAAAAGAGACGCACATCAAGAAAGGAGACGCACGCCATGAGCCCGACTCCTCACGTTTGGATTGAACTGTTCGCCGCGCCGGCGTTGGCCGGGGCGGCGGTGTTTGGCGCGGCGGGCGCGCTGGCGGCCCGGCGCCTTTCGGGGCGGCGGCAACGCGCCATCTGGTTGACGGCGTTCGCGGCGCTGGGTTGGTTTTTACTGGGACTCGGCATGGGCGCCGATCGTTGGCTGCGTTCCGCTTCCGTCCCCTCCGCCCCGCCGGTGAAGCGCGCCTTTCGTGTCCGCGAAGCGCCGGTTTTCCTTGCGGATGCTTCCTTGACCGGGGAGGGCGCGCCCGTCGCCCCGACTGTTTCCGCGGTTGCCGAACCGGCTTACGGTTGGTGGCCGGCCTGGCTGTGGCTGGGCGGAGCCTTCCTGTTGCTGGGACGCATGGGACTTCAACGCCTCGGCTGGGCTATCACAACCCGTCGCGCCCGCCGTCCGGGGACGGACGCCTTGCAAGCGCGGGTGGAGATTCTGGCCCGGCGGCTGGGCATGCGCCGGCGGGTCCGGGTTTTTGTGTCGCCGGAGCTTCTTAGTCCGGCGGCATGGGGCGTGTGGCGGCCTGTGATCATGACGCCTGAGGATTTTGCCTCCGCGCAGGATGAGCGTCGGCAAGACGCGATGTTGCTGCACGAACTGGCGCATTTGGCCCTGCACGATCCCCTTTGGCACACGGCGGCTCGGATGGTGGTTGCGGCGTTGTGGTGGCATCCGCTGGCGTGGTGGGGGTGGAACCGGCTGCGGGCGGCCAGTGAAGCGGCTGCGGACGAAGCCAGCGTGTTGGCTCCCGACGGTCCCTCCGAACTGGCCGCGGGACT
>JAGHDA010000438.1 GCA_021160185.1 Verrucomicrobiota bacterium | reverse complement strand
CGCGGGCGACCAATCGCCCGCTTTCCCGAAGCCCCAAAGTGACATCCCAGCCAGCCGAAACAGCGGTCAGACCGTTCGCGCTCGGCGGAGCATTGCACAACCCGAGGCCGCGCCACCCCCACGAAGCGCCAAGCCCGCCGGCCTGCACGACCCAACTCCGAAGCCCCCCGGCGGCGATCGTCGCAGCGGGCCGCAACGTCGCCGGAGGATCACACTGGCCGTTGTCGTTCCAACCCCAGGCAATCACAGTCCCGTCCGCCCGCAGCCCCAGGCTGTGCCAGCTCCCGGCGGCAATCGCCACTAGGTTCGTCGCCCCGGGCGGCGGATCGCACTGACCCTCCTGGTTGTTCCCCCAAGCCACAACGGTTCCGTCCCGGAGCAAGGCCAAACTGTGACCGCCTCCCGCGGCAATCGCCGCCACGCCTTGCAAACCTTCCGGAGGATCACACTGGCCGTAGCGGTCCCACCCCCAGGCGACCACCGCGCCGTCCGCCCGCAAGGCGACGTTGTGCCATTCCCCGGCGGCAATCGCCCTCACTTGACTCAGCCCAGCCGGCGGGTCGCATTGGCCGCGGCTGTTGTCGCCCCAAACAACCACTGTCCCGTCCGCCCGCAACGCCAGGCTGTGGAGCCGCCCGGCGGCAATCGCTGCCAGGTTCGTCGCCTCGGGCGGCGGATCGCACTGGCCCTCAGCGTTCCACCCCCAGGCGAGAACCTCCGGCGCCTGCGAAGCGGCGACGGGCCAAAGCCCAAGCGCCAGCGCCGCCGCAGCCGGCAGCCAGCCGCGGCGACGCGCTTTTCCCGCCGCTGTCGCTTGTCCCATCGCGCTCCAGGCAAGATTCCGAGCGGCTCGCCACAAGCCCGCCGCGGACCGCGCGACCTCACACTTTCTCCGGCACAACAAACGGCTCTCGATAGAACCGGCTCAGAAGCAGGTCCGCTGAAACGTTGTCGATGAACTTCTCCCGCTTCGGATCCACCATCAGCTTGGGCCCCAAACAATAGACGGCCCGAGCCGGATCTACGCCGATCGCCTTGGTGTTCTCCAGCACCGTCATCATGCTGTCCCGGATGATCTTGGCGTCGCCCAGGCGCTTAGTCTGGTAATTGAACGGGACGTCCCACCCGAGCCGGTAGGAAATGTTGCCCAGATGGCAAAGGGCGCTGGAAAGGTGGCCCTCGAGAATCTCGGCATGCTGCTGGCTCCGCTTTCGAGTGCGAACGCAGTGGATGAAGTTTTCGAAGTTGTTCCCCGGCCCCATCTCGAACTCCATCTTGGCAAGCGGCTCGCCCGGCCCCTTGCCGTCGGGATAGAACTTGCCGTCCTTAATCACGCCGCCTTCCATGTAGAATTCGTTGGTCACCTTGCGGCGGAATTTGAGGCCGTTCTCCACCAGGCCCCGCGTCTCGAAAACCAACAGCGTCTCACCGTAATCAAACACCGTGAGCATCATATTGGGCGTCTGGCCCTGATCACGGAAACTGGGGCCGTTGACGTAGCGGCCTCCCATGCTGACCACGCTGAGCGGGAGCGTCGCCCCCTTGATGGCCCAGCGGGCGATGTCCATCTGGTGCACGCCCTGGTTGCCGATATCGCCGTTGCCGAACTCCCAGAACCAGTGCCAGTTGTAGTGGACCAGGTTGGCGTGGTAGGGCTGCTCGGGAGCCGGGCCGAGCCAAAGATTGAAGTCCAGATACTCGGGCGGATCGGCGTAAGGCTTGAACCCGATGCTCCACCGCGGCTTGCAGCAATAGCCCTTGGAGACGAGCAGCTTGCCGTATTTGCCGCTCTGGACCGCCGCGATGGTGTTGCGCCAGAAGCCGCTTGCCCGGCTCTGGGTGCCGTGCTGGACGATCCGTCGGTACTTCCGGGCCGCCTCCACGCACTTGCGCCCTTCAAACACGTTGTGGCTGCAAGGCTTCTCCACGTATACATCCTTGCCCGCCTGGCACGCCCAAACGGTGATCAGCGAGTGCCAATGATTGGGCGTGGCCACCGAAACGGCGTCCACATCTTTTGCCGCCAGGAGATCCCGCACATCCACGTAGGTTCTGACCGGGTTGTTCTTTTTGGCAAGCGCCTCGGCCCGTGCGGCCAACACCTTTTTGTCCACGTCGCACAAGGCGGCCACCCGCACGCCGGGAATCTTGAGATACTCGTTGATGTGGCCGCCGCCCCGGCCGTGGATCCCGACCACGGCCACGCGGATCTCCTCGTTAGCCCCCAGCACGCGAGCGGCCGGCGCCGCCATGGCCAAACCGACGCCGGCAAGGGTTGTGTTGCGGACAAAAGCCCGACGGCTCATGCCTTTCCCGGAAACTTGCATATTGCGGTTTTTCATGATGCTGAACTCCTTCTACTGACCTCCCCCCATTGCGCCCCCGCTTCGCCTCGCGCGCAAGCACAAACGCCGCCCTCCAAGAGGCCGAAGCAGGCTCGGCCACGCCCGGCGAGGATTATTGGGCGGGAGGCTCGTCGCCGAGGCGGGACACGATCCTTCCGTCCTCCAGGTCGACCGTCACCGGAGCGGCGCGGGCCACCCGCTCGTCATGCGTGGCGATCAGCAGCGCCGCGCCGGTCTCCCGATGAACCTGTTGGAGCAGCTCGATGATCTCCGCCCCCGCATGGGAGTCGAGGTTGCCGGTGGGCTCGTCGGCCAGGATGAGCTCCGGCTTGTTGATCAGCGCCCGGGCGATGGCGACCCGCTGCTGCTCGCCGCCGGAAAGCTCACCCGGCCGATGGCCGAGACGATCGCCCAGCCCCACCCGCTCCAGCAACCGCCGGGCCTCCTTCGCCGCCCGCGCGGCCGGAACCCTCGCCATGCGCGCCGGGAGAGCCACGTTTTCCACCGCGTCCAACTCGGGCAGCAGATGGTACGCCTGAAAGACGAATCCGACCTTGCAATTACGGAAACGGGCCAGCTCAGCCGGAGGAAGCCGATCCAGCCTGGCCTTGCCCCACAGGATCGCCCCGGCGTCGGGCCGATCCAGGCCGCCCAGCAAATGCAGCAGCGTGCTCTTGCCCGCCCCCGACGCCCCGCGCAAGG
>JAGHDA010000189.1 GCA_021160185.1 Verrucomicrobiota bacterium | reverse complement strand
GGCGGCGGGACAACCCGGCCCTGGGCGAAACGGTCGAGCTCGAGGTCGCCATCGCTCCTGGGGCGCGGCCGGGGCCTTGCGATCTGCGTCTGCGAACCGCCGGCGGACTCACCGCGCCTCTTCGCTTTGTTGTGGACACACTGCGGGAATACGTGGAGGAAGAGCGCCCCATCGTCTGGTGGCGGCGCGCCTCTCGCATTGGCGGATTGATTCGGAAGACGGATCTCCTCCCGCCTCCCAAGCCCATGCGCGTGGCGTTGCCGGCCGTGATCAACGGCCGGATCGCTCCCGGCGAGTCGGACCGCTTCCTTTTCTATGCCCGCAAAGGCGACCGCCTCGTTTTCCGCGTCCAGGCCAGGAATCTCATCCCCTACCTCGCAGACGCCGTGCCGGGCTGGTTCCAACCGGTCTTGGCTCTTTACGACGCCGAAGGCCGCCGCCTCGCCTATGCCGACGACTTCCGCTTTGACCCGGACCCCGCGCTCCTGTGGGAAGCCCCGCGCAGCGGCAACTTCACGCTCGAGATCCGCGACAGCATCTACCGAGGGCGCGAAGATTTTGTCTATCGCATCCGGGCCGGGGCGATGCCGTTTGCAACCGCCGTCTTCCCCCTGGGCGGTCCCGCGGGCGAAACCACAAAGATCGCCCTGCAAGGCTGGAACCTGCCCGCCCGCTCGATCGCAGTCGCGCCGAAGGAAAAAGGAATCCTGCGGCTCTCCATCCCCGGGACGGAAGGAAGCCTGGACCGGATCCTTTTCCAGGCCGGCGAAGCGCCCGAAGCTTTCGAGCGAGAGCCCGAGGATTGGACGAGCCCTCAAAAAGTCCAGACCCCAATCACGGTCAACGGCCGGATCGACTCGCCTGAAGACCAGGACGCTTTCGCCTTTGCCGGCCGCGCCGGGGAAGAAATTGTGGCGGAAGTCTGGGCGCGCCGGCTCGGCTCGCCTTTGGACGCGGAGCTGCGGCTGTTGGATCCCGCCGGCCGCCGGGTTGCCGTGAGCGACGATCGCGAAGATCCCGCCTTCGGCCTGCTCACCCATCACGCCGACCCTTGCCTGCGCCTGCGCCTGCCGGCGGACGGGACCTACCGGCTTTGCCTTCGCGACGCGCAGGCCCGCGGCGGACCGGCCTATGCCTACCGTCTTCGGATAAGCCAGCCGCAGCCCGACTTCGAAGCGCGCCTTGCCCCCTCAAGCCTCTTTCTCCGTCCCGGCCAAAGCGTCGTCCTCACCGCCAGCGTCATCCGACGCGACGGCTTCGAAGGCCCCGTCGCGCTCCGGCTCGCCGAAGCGCCGAGCGGGTTTTTCCTGGACGGCGGGCGCGTTCCTGCCGGAACAAACCGCGTCCGACTCACCCTCACCGCGCCCGTCAGGCCCGAGAGCCGCTCCGCAATCCTACGGTTTGAAGCAAGCGCGCGGGTTGGGGGACGCACGCTCACGCGGCCGGTTGTTCCGGCGGACGAACGGATGCAGGCTTTCATCTACCGCCACCTGGTTCCGGCCGAGGCATGCTTCGCGGCCTTCAACGGCCGCTCCCGCGCCGCCCGGCCGATGCGCCCGGCGGGGGTTTCGCCGATCGCGGTTTCACCTTCCGGCGAGGCGCTCGCCCGCTTCACCGGGCCGCTGGCTTGGGCCAAAGGAACCGTTCGCCTCGATCCCCTCGCGCCGGAGGAAGGAATTCGGGTGGCGCAAATCAGCCGGCGCGCTGGAACGCTCGCGGTCCGCCTCAAATTCGATCCAGCTAAATTTCCGCCAGGAACCGAAGGCAACCTCATCCTCTCCGCCAGCCTTCAGCGCGCCGTGCGGGTGAAAGACGCCAAGTCCGGCAAAGGAAACAAGGCTTCCACCGTCCGCCGCGTTCCTCTCGGCGTCCTGCCCGCCATCCCGTTTCGGGTGAAAGGGAGCTCGCGCCGTTGAACGCGCGGTCGCACGCGAAGAACAGCCGGGCAAAGCCGCCGGCCGCAAGAACACCGAAAAATGCTTCACTATAACAATCCGCGGGACCTGAGCCGGCGGGTGCGCGTGGAGCCGATCCGCCGCAATCGCTTCCTGAGGTTTCTCTTTGCCATGGCGGCAGGGCTGCTCCTCTGCTTCGGCGCGGCGCTTCTGCTCCGGGCTGTCTTCTTCGCCGGTCCCTATCTGCCCCCCAGCCCTCTGCCTCAAGAGAAGATCATCGACATGCACTGCCACGTGGCCGGCCTGGGCGGAGGCGGCAGCGGCTGCTTCGTGAACCCCCGCCTCCGCAACGGGTGGAAATTCCACTTCTATCTCCGAAGCTTCGGCGCAAGCCGCGAGGAGCTGATTGAGCGGGGTGACGCCCTGATCTTCGACCGCATCGCCGAATGGCTCGCCCGGAGCCGTCGCGTGGGCAAGGCGGTGATCCTGGCGATGGACGGAGCGATGGACGCCCAAGGCCGGCTCGACAAAGAAGCCACTGAGTTCTACGTGCCCAACGACTTCGTCGCCCGCGAAACCGCCCGCCGCCGCAACCTCCTATTCGGCGCCAGCGTCAATCCCTACCGCCCCGACGCCATCAAGCGTCTTCGGCGCGCGGCGGCCCAAGGGGCTTGCCTCGTCAAGTGGATCCCTTCGATCCAGGGAATCGATCCCGCCGATCCGAAGCTAACGCCTTTCTATAAGACGATGGCCAAGCTCGGACTGCCCTTGCTCACTCACACCGGCCGGGAACGTTCCTTCAGCCGCGCCGACGACCGCTTCGCCGACCCGCAACGGCTGCGGCTCCCGCTCCAACTCGGCGTCACCGTCATTGCCGCCCACGCCGCCTCCACAGGCAGCCACGAAGGCCGGCGAGACATCGATCGCCTTGCTGACATGCTCCCCCAATTCCCCAACCTTTACGCCGACATCTCCTCGCTTACTCAAATCAACAAGCTGGGCTACCTGGGCGAAGTTCTCACTCGGGCCGAATTCCGGGGACGCTTGGTGTACGGAACCGACTTCCCCTTGATCAACATGCCTTTGGTTTCGCCGTGGTTTTTCCCCCTCCGGTTGCGTTGGGAACAAATGCGCCGCATCAGCCGCATTGCCAATCCATGGGATCGGGACGTAGCCCTGAAACAGGCCCTGGGCGCGCCGACTGAAGTGTTTCGACGAGCTGAAACAATCCTCCGCCTGAAAAACCGCCCGAGCCGCGCGACACATCCCGGCGGAGAAGCCGCCTCCAGGCTGGATTCGGAAAAGCCGGGCCCTTAACTTCTCCTCCATGCTCGAAGCGCTGATCGATCAGCTCCGAAACGAGGCCGAACTCTCGATTGAGCAAATCCGGGAGGCGGCTGACGCGCTCGTCTCTCCTTCGATTTCCGCTTCCTTGAAGGCCGATTTCCTACTCGCCCTGGCAGAGAAAGGCGAAACGCCAACGGAAATCGCCGCCTTTGCCGAAACGCTTCGCGATCGCGCCGCGCCCGTGCCCTTGTCCGCCGAAGAAGCCGCTGGGTGCCTGGACGTGGTGGGCGCCGGCGGCGACAAGTTGGGCCTTGTCAATCTTTCCACCGCCGCCGCCCTGATCGCCGCGGCGGCCGACCTCCCGGTCGCCAAACACGGGAACCGAGCGATCACTTCCAAAGCCGGCAGCGCCGACGCGCTCGAAGCGCTCGGGATCCCGATCGACCTTTCCCCTGAAGCGGCGGCGGAAGCGATCCGCCGCAACAGGTTCGCTTTCCTCTTCGCCCCGCGCTATCACCCTGCCTTCCGCCATGCGGCCGAGGCGCGCCGCCTCTGCGCCGAACGCGGCCGCCGCACTATCTTCAATTTCCTTGGCCCCCTCCTTAACCCGGCGCGCCCCCGGCGGATGCTTGTAGGCGTGCCCGACCCTGCGC
>JAGHDA010000286.1 GCA_021160185.1 Verrucomicrobiota bacterium | reverse complement strand
TCCTGAAACGGCGCTGCCCGCGGGCGTCGGTTGGGGCCCGCTTCCGGCGGTGATGGGGGTGCGTCCCGGAGATCTGGTTCTTGAAGCGGGGGAAGGAACGCGGCCGGGGGCCTTTGAAGCGAGGGTTGTCCTCGTGGAGCTGGCTTCCGCCGGAGCGGTGGCGCGGCTGGAGGCGCGGGGGATGGAGTTCGCCGCCGCGACGAGCGGGGATCCGCCGATCGAGCCGGGCGAGTTGGTGTGGGCGCGTCCGCGGACGGACCGGGCCTTGTTTTTCGATCCGGCCGCCGGAAAGCTGCTTCCTCCTGAGTAAAGGGCGCGGCGCGGGGCCAGACCGCGGCGCTTGCCACCTCTGGGGCAAACTGTTTGGATAAAAGCCCTTGATGTTGGAAGGAGGGAGACGGGAAACGAATGAAGGAAACAGAATCTAAGCGGAAGTGGCGGCGGTTTTGCGAACGGTGGACGGACTGGCCTGAGCTGGGCTTGGCGTTGGACCTGAGCCGGGTGGATTTCAGCCGGGAATGGCTCGATGGCATGGCGAAGCCGCTGGCCGCGGCGTTCGAAGAGATGGAGCGGCTCGAGGCGGGCGCGATCGCCAATCCGGACGAGAACCGGATGGTGGGGCATTACTGGCTGCGGAACCCTGAGCTGGCGCCGAACTCTTCCCTCCGCGAGGCGATCAAGGCCGCCCAGGAGAAAATCTTTCGTTTCGCCGACAAGGTTCACGAGGGCGAGATTCACGGAGCGGACGGCCGTTTCGAAAACTTTCTTCTTATCGGCATCGGCGGCTCGGCCTTGGGCCCGCAATTCGCCGCCCGCGCTTTGGGAAAGCCCGGCCGGGACAAGATCCGTCCGTTCTTTCTGGACAACACCGACCCGGACGGCATCGACCGGGCGCTTGCTGAGCTTGATGGTCAGTTGGGGAAAACGCTTTGCGTGGTGGCGTCCAAATCGGGCGGCACGCCCGAGACGCGCAACGGGATGGTCGAGGTGAGCCGGGCTTATGAAGCGGCGGGGCTCCAGTTCGCCCGCCACGCGGCGGCGATTACCATGGAGGGAAGCAAGCTGGACGAGCTGGCCCGAAAGGAAGGCTGGCTGGCGCGCTTTCCCATCTGGGATTGGGTTGGGGGCCGCACCAGCGAGACCTCGGCGGTGGGGCTGCTTCCCACGGCGTTGCAGGGAATCGACGCGGCGGCCCTGCTGGAAGGGGCGCGGCGCTGCGACGAGGTCACGCGGCAGCGCGAATTCAAGGACAATCCGGCGGCGCGGTTGGCGCTGATGTGGTATTTCCTGGGCGAGGGCCGCGGCGCGCGCGACATGGTCGTGCTGCCTTACAAGGATCGGCTCGAGCTTTTTTCCCGCTACCTCCAGCAGCTGGTCATGGAATCGCTCGGAAAAAAGAAGGCCCGGGACGGCCGTCTCGTTTACCAGGGATTGACTGTGTACGGCAACAAAGGCTCCACCGACCAGCACGCCTACGTGCAGCAGCTTCGGGACGGGCTGGCGAACTTCTTTGTTGTGTTTATCGAGGTCCTCAAGGATCGGGAGGGAGATTCGCCCGAGGTGGAGCCCGGGGCGACTTCCGGCGACTATCTCTCGGCCTTTCTGGCCGGAACGCGCAAGGCCCTCTACGAGGCGGGCCGGCAATCCATTACGGTGACCCTCCAGGATGTCTCCCCGTTTCGGGTCGGCGTCCTGATCGCCCTCTTCGAAAGGGCGGTGGGGCTTTACGCGAGCTTGATCAACATCAACGCCTATGACCAGCCGGGCGTGGAGGCCGGCAAAAAGGCCGCCTCGGGGTTGTTGGCAATCCAGAAGCGCGTTCTCGACGCTCTCCGCCGACGGCGCGGCGAGGGGCGGACCGCGGAGGAGTTGGCGGAAGAAGTGAATCAGCGGCTCGCCGAAGAGGCGCAAGAGGCATCCTCGAAAGAAGAGAAAGCGCGCCTCCTCGATCTGGCGGGAACGGCTTCGCCCGAGGAAATCTTCCCTCTTTGCGAGCGCTTGGCGGCCAACCGGCGAGCCGGAGTGCGCAAGCTTTCAGGAAGCAGTCCGGCGGATTCCCGCTACGGGGTCGAGGCGTAGGGCAGGGGAAAGAATTTTTCGAACGGACGCAACCAAAGGAGAAAGGAGGTCGCGACCCATGGCAGCCAAGAAAAAGGCAGCGAAAAAGAAGACTCAGACGCGCACGGTGCTGGTGATTCTGCGGAATCGGTTCAGCATGAGCTGGAAGCCGATCTATCTGGAAGTGACCTGCGACGATGAAGGCAACATCCTGAGCGAGCGCAAGCTCCCGCGAGAGCCCAAGGAGGCTCGTTTCGACGAAGTGTGGGAAAACGACGAAGGAAAAAGATCGCTCGACGATTGCACCCGCATTAAGCGCATCTATCGGCATAAGCTCGAAAGGCCGCGATGAACGCGCGCCCCAAGCGTCCTCCCTCAGACAGGCAAACTTTCAACCCCCTCGAAGTGTGGTCAGGAAACTCCATCACACCAGATACCGGGTCAACGATCTGGAACGAAGCGTTCGTTTTTACAAGGAAGTCCTCGGGCTGCGGGAGGTCCGGCGGCACAAGTCGCCTCGCGGTTCGGAGCTGGTTTTCCTCAAGGCTCCGGAAAGCGAGGAGCTGATCGAGCTCTGTTTCTTTCCCGACGCGGGGCCGGTGGATGTGCAGCCGGATCTGACGCATCTGGGGTTCGAGGTCGAGAGCCTGGAAGAGTTCGGCCGCCATCTGGAGAAACTGGGCTTGAGCTGGTCCGACGGCCCTCACATGAAAGACGACGGGAGCGGGTTCGCTTTTATCGACGCGCCCGAGGGCTACGAGATCGAGCTGCTTCAGCGGCCGGGCGTCTATCTGGC
>JAGHDA010000471.1 GCA_021160185.1 Verrucomicrobiota bacterium | reverse complement strand
TGATTGGCGTCCAGAACCTGAAGAATCGGCAGGCGCGGCGCGCGCTGCCGCATTCCAGGCTGTGGGCGTTGGAGAGGGCGCGGGCGTTGAGCCCGCTGAGGCCGCTCGGCGCGGGCTCGTCGGCCCTGTCTGCCCTGAGCGGGCGGAACCTGAGCGACGGCGACAAGGCCGCCGACCAGGAGCGTTGTGGCTGCGAGGAGCATTGTGCGTTTCATGGCGTTCTCCTTTTTATGATTGGCTTCTTGTATGCTCTGTCTTTCCGGCCGGCCGCCGCTTGAAGTTTTTCTCCGGCGCTGCCGGCCTTTCAAAAGGGTTAGACGCTTCGCGGGTTAAGCGCGGGTTAAAAAGGAGAAGAAAAATGTAAAAGAAGTGTAAAGGCGGGGGCGCTTGGCCGGCTGCGGATGGGGAGACGCGGTCTTCTCAGGCAGGCTCATCGGGCGGTTTCCGCAGCGGCGCGGATGCGGCGAGCCGCTTCCTCTCGGGCCCACGCGTCAGCGGCCAGGATTTGGTCCAAGTCCGCGTGGGGCGCAGGGCGATAGGCTTCCATTACCGCCCGGACGATTTCGGTGATGCCGGGAAAGCTCAGCGCGCCCCGGCAAAAGGCGTCCACGGCCGCCTCGTTGGCAGCATTAAGAACGGCGGGCAAGCCGCCGCCTGCGGTTCCGGCCCATCGGGCCAGCTCGAGAGCGGGAAATCGTTCCGTGTCCGGCTCCTCGAAAGTCAGCGAGCCGATCCGGGCCAAGTCGGTGGTCACTCTGCTGTTGGGCACGCGGCGGGGGTAGGTAAGGGCGTATTGGATGGGGAGGCACATGTCCGGGGTGGAAAGCTGGGCGAGAAATGCGCCGTCCACGAATTCGACCATGGAATGGATGACGCTTTGGGGATGGACCACCACGCGGATGCGGTCCATCCCGACGTTGAAGAGCCAGCGGGCCTCGATCATCTCGAGTCCCTTGTTGAAGAGCGTGGCTGAATCGATGGTGATTTTGCGCCCCATCGACCAGGAAGGGTGCCGCAGAGCGCGTTCGACGGTGATCGAAGGAAATTCCTCTTTGGGTGTGTTGCGGAACGGGCCGCCCGAAGCGGTCAGCCACAACCGGCGCACCGAAGCGGGGTCGCGCCCCTCGAGGCATTGGAAGATCGCCGAGTGTTCACTGTCCACCGCCAGGATGTTCACGCCGTGGCGGCGGGCTTCCTCCGTAACGATTTCGCCCGCCATGACAAGGATTTCCTTGGAGGCGACGGCGATGTCTTTGCCTGCGCGGATGGCCGCCAGCGCGGGGCGGAGACCGGCTGTGCCGACGATGGCGATGAGCACAATGTCCGCGCTCGGCCACTCGGCCAGACGGATCAGTCCTTCCATGCCGGAAAGGACCTCGATTTCTTTCGGAAGCCGCCGGCGGAGGGCGTCGGCTTGGCTTGGATCGTAGATGCACACGGCCTCGGGGCGGACGGCGAGGGCTTGTTCGGCTAGGCGGTCGACGCGCCGCCCGGCCGCCAGGGCCGCAAGCCGGATTTCACCCGGAAGGTCCCGGGCCACCTTGAGCGTGCTGGTTCCAATCGAGCCGGTGCTTCCAAGTAGAACAACGTTTCGCATGCGCTTGACGGGAGCGAGGCTACCACGCCCGGCTCAGTCGGTCAAAATGTGCCGCAGATAGAGGTACATCAGGGGGGCGTTGAACAGGATCGAGTCGAGCAGATCCAGAATCCCGCCGATCCCGGGCAGCAGCCGGCCGGAGTCTTTCAGCCCCGCCTCTCGTTTGAACTGCGATTCGATCAGATCGCCCGCCACGGCAGCTGTTCCCAGGATCACGCCCAGAATCAACGCGTGGAGCGGGGTCATGCCGGTCAGCCGGCTTCCCGCCAGATGGGCGAGCGTGAGCGCCGCGCCCACAGAGAAGAGCAAGGCGCCGCCGAAACCCTCCCACGTTTTGCCCGGGCTGATCCGGGGACTCATTTTGTGGCGGCCTATGAGGGAGCCGACGAGGTAGGCGCCCATGTCCGAGAACTTGGTCGCCACGAGGAAGAAGATCAGATACCATTTCCCGTCGGCGCGAGGGAAGAAGGCGATTTTCTGCACGAAGTTCAGCAGCCAGGCCGCATACATCAGCCCCAGCAGAGTCACGCTGACGGCGACAATCCCCCCTTGTTCCGGCTCCCGCGAAAACAGGCGGCGCAGGCACAGGCCCAGGACGAAGAGAATGAGGAAGCCCGTCTCGAAATCGTTCGCCTTGGCCGGGAGCGACTGTTCCCGGATCACGCCTGAAAGATAAAGCCAGGTGCTCACGATCAGAAGCAGCCCTCCGCCAAGGCCAAGTTTGGGGAAACAGGGCAGGCCGCGCCGCCGCGCGATTTCGTAGAACTCCCCCAGCCCCAGCAGGGCTAAAACGGAAACCGCTGCGAGGAAACAGAGGTGGGAGAGCCATGGGGTCGGCGCGAACAAGGCCAGAATCAACACCCCCCAGAGAGTCGCCGAGCTGGCCAGCCGCTGGGCGAAGATTCCGGCGCGGTTCTTGGGGCGTTTAGTTGGTCGCGCGTCATTCTCCATGCGTCGGCTTGCCAATACCCCGGTTGCGCCTTCCTTGTCCAGCTTCGAGGCGCCTCGCGCCCGCGCCGCCTCGAGGGCCGTTTCCCGTAGCCGCCGAGGCGACGAGGCGGATCGGGGCCTTGGGGGAAGCGAGACGCCCGGGATTGCCGCGCAGGCGTCCCTTTAAGACGCGCTTCCCCCCTTGTGTTCAAATTCCCGCGCGGCTTTTTCAACCAGCATGCTCGCGACCCCTGCGCGGAGACCCTCGGTTTTTTCTTCAAGAACGTGGTGGATCGGCTCAGAATAAGGCTGCCATGAAACGGAGTATTCACCAAAACAAAGTCAGTCGGCGTCAGTTCCTTGCCACTGCAAGCGCGGCGGCTGTCGCGCCGATGATCGCGCCTGTGAGCGTATTGGGTCGCGGTTCGCGCCCCGCTCCTTCCGAGCGCATTGTCATGGGCGTTGTGGGGTGGGGCATGCAGGGCCCCGGCAACACACGCGCCTTTCTTGCCCAGCCGGACTGCCAGGTGGTGGCGGCCTGCGATCTGGACAAGCGCCATCTTCAACAGGCCCTTAACACCATCAACGGCAAGTATGGCAACAAAGACTGTAAGGCGTACCACGACTACCGCGAGATGATGGCCCGGAAGGACATCGACGCGGTCATGCTCGCCGTGCCGGATCATTGGCACGCCTTGGTGGCCACGGAAGCCGCGAACAACAAGAAGGACATCTACGGCGAGAAGCCGCTGGCGCGGACCATCGCCGAGCAACAGGCCATCGTGGCGGCCGTTGAACGCAACGAGGTCATTTGGCAAACCGGCTCCTGGCAGCGTTCCCAGGCCAACTTCCACAAGGCCTGCGAGATTGTTCGCAACGGCCTTATCGGCCGCGTCTACCGCGTCGAGGTTGGCTTGCCGAGCGGCCATCACGACTTCGCCGGCACGAAAAACAAACGCTCTGTGACTCCGCCGCCCGAGGAGCTTGATTACGAGACGTGGATCGGCCCCTCCAAGATGATGCCGTATATCGAGTGCCGGGTTCACAAGAACTGGCGGTGGAACTACAACACCGGCGGCGGGC
>JAGHDA010000182.1 GCA_021160185.1 Verrucomicrobiota bacterium | reverse complement strand
GGCTTAAGACGGCGCGGGATTGGCTGGCGTGATCCGCAAGCGTCTGCTTCGGGAAAACCAACAAACAAAACAGGAACTATCGAGACAAACCACGAACAACCCATGCGACAATGAAAGGTCTAAGCCGACGTCAAAAACAGGTTCTGGAATTCGTCCGAGAGAAGATCGAGGCGGAGCGGATCCCGCCGACGCTCCGGGAGATTGCGGACAATTTTGGTTTTCGCAGCGTGAAGGCCGCGGCGGATCATCTCCGCGCGTTGCGCAAGAAAGGCTTTGTGGATTTCCAGCCGTTCCGGGCGCGATCCGTGCGGATTCTTTCCCCGTTGGATTCTTTCCGCAGCCCGACGGTGGACATTCCGCTATACAGCACCGCTCCGGAGAAGTTCCCCGATGAAGAGGTTAAGCCGGAAGGATGCATCACGGTGGACATCGACACGCTCGGCGTGCCCAAGACGGCCAAGCTGTTCGCCTTGAAGGCGCGCGGCGATTCGATGGCGGGACGGAATATCTTCTCCGGCGACTACGTGATTCTGGAGTATGGACGGACGCCGCGGAACGGCGAAGTGGTGGCGGCGCTGGTCAACAAGGAGTCGGTGTTGCGCGCCTACGTGAAAGAGCGGGGCAGCCCGGCGATGCTCAAGGCGGAGGCGTCCAAGCCGCCCAAGCCGCATCCTGCGGCGGAGGCGGTGATTCAGGGCGTGATGGTGGCCCTGATTCGTCGGGCGAAGAGCCGTTAGGCTTCGCGTCCAGCCCTACAAAGGAGGAGAACGTGGGCGGGAAGGCGGAAGAGTCCGCGCGCGCTTTTTGACGAGCGGTTTCTCCCTCGGTCGTTTCAAGCGGTCTCTTCAGCCTTCTCCCCGTTCCAGGCCCAGGCGGCGCAGCTTGCGGAACAGGGTGCTGGGGTGAACGCCCAACTCGCGGGCGGCGGCGGCGCGGTTGCCGCCGTGCCGTTCGAGGGCGTCGAGAATCATCCAACGCTCCATTTCCTCAAGAGTTCGTCCCGCTTTCGATTTGCCTTCCGATTCAGCGGGACCGCGGAGCGATTCGGGCAGGTGGTGGACGTCGATGCGCCGCCCTTGGCACATGAGGAAGGCGTATTCGATGATGTTGCGCAACTCGCGCACGTTCCCTGGAAAGTCGTACTGCGTCAGGCGGGCGAGCGCCTGGGGCGTCAATCCTTCCACCCGCCGGCCCTGGATGCGGTTGAAAGAGCGGATGAAATGTTCCGCCAACAGGGGGATGTCTTCCCTCCGCTCTTTCAGAGGCGGAAGGCGGAGCCGGACCACGTTGAGACGAAAATAAAGGTCCTGACGGAACTTGCCCTCCGCGGCCAGCTGGTCCAGGTCGCGGTTGGTCGCGGCGAGGACGCGGACGTCGACCGGTTCGGGGCGCACCGAGCCGAGCGGCTCGATCACTTTCTCCTCCAACACCCGCAGCAGCCGCGCCTGCATGGCGGGTGAAATGTCTCCGATTTCGTCCAAGAGCAGCGTGCCGCCGTTCGCCAGGGCGAAGCGGCCCGGCTTGTCTTTGCGCGCGTCGGTGAAGGCCCCCGCCTTGTAGCCGAAGAGTTCGCTTTCGAGCAGCGTGTCCGGCAAGGCGGCGCAATTGAGCGCCACGAACGGCTTTTTGCGCCGGGGAGAAAGGTCGTGAAGGGCCCGCGCCGCCACCTCCTTGCCCGAGCCGCTTGGCCCTTCGATCAGCACGGTGGCGTCGCTCCGGGCCAGGATGGGCAGCTTCTCGAACAACCGGAGCATCGGCGGGCTGCGGCCGACCATGTCGCCGAGGGTGAACCGCCCCTCGAGCTGCTTGCGCAATTCCTCCACCCGGCTCAAGTCGCGAAAGGTTTCCACGCCGCCGATCACTTCGCCGCGGGCGTTTTTGAGGACCGCGGTTGAAATGGAGATGGGCACGCGCCGGCCCTCGACGTTGAGGATGTACACCTCCTGATCCACCACCGGCTTGCCCGTTTGAATTGTGCGGCGCAGGGCGCACGCGCTTTCGCAGATGTTGGCGCGAAACACGTCCCAGCACCGCCTGCCGATCGCCTCTTCCCGGGGCACGCCGGTGATCTCCTCGGCGGCGCGGTTGAAGGAGGTGATCCGCCGCTCCGCGTCCACCGTGAATACGCCGTCGGCGATCGAATCCAAGATCGTCCGGTGAAGGGCGTCTTCCTCGGCGGCGGGATTCGGTTTGGAAGATGTTTCGGCCATGAGTTGCGGCGGCGCTTCCGGCACGGGCGGCGCGTCCGCGCCCTCCAAGGGCTTCGGGCTCGCTACAGCCGGATCATTGCCTTGAGGCGGCGGAACCGCTCTTCGATCTGCTCCCGCCCCACGGCGGCGGTCTTGGTCAGCCCGAATCCCTCGCAGCAGAAGGAAGCCGTCACCGCGCCGTAGAGCATCGCTTTGGGCAGGATCTTCTCCGGCCGGCCCCTGCGGGCGCTCATCCAGCCTATCAGCGCGCCTGCGAAGGAATCTCCCGCGCCGGTGGGGTCGACCACCTTATCCAGCGGATAGGCGGGGCAGAGGAAAAGGCCGTTCGGCCCCGAGAGCAGCGCGCCGTGTTCGCCCTTTTTGACGATGACCCATTGCGGCCCGAGGCGATGGATTCTGCGGGCGGCGCGGATCAGGTTTTCCTCCTCCCCGAGCCGGCGCGCCTCGGTGTCGTTCAGGCAGATGGCGTCCGCCCTCCGCAGGACGCGCTTCAGGTCCGCCATCGCGGTTTCCAGCCACAGGTCCATCGTGTCGGCCAGCACGAAGCGCGGCTGCTCCGCCTGTTTCAGGACGTGGAGCTGCAGGTCAGGAGCGATGTTGGCGAGCAGGACGTAGGGCGTGCGTTTGTAAGCGGGCGGCAGATCAGGCCGGAACTGTTCGAACACTCCCAGCTCGGTCTTCAGCGTTCGGCGCCGGTTCATGTTCGTTTCGTATTCTCCCTCCCAATGAAAGGTCTTGCCCGGGACGCGCTGGAGGCCTTCCAGATCGATTCCTTTTTTCCGGAAAAGATTCAGGTGGGCTTTCGGAAAATCATCGCCCACCACGCCCACCATCCGCGTCGGCGCGAAAAAGGAAGCCGCCGCCGCCGCGTGACTGGCCGAACCGCCCAGCAAACGCTCCCGCCGCGCCTTGGGTGTGGCGATGGTGTCCAGCGCTGTGGAGCCTACAATCAATACGCTCATTTTGTCTCTGTGTGTTTTGACCTTTTTCTATCCTACAAAGGAACGGAGGCTAACCTTTCCTTGAACTGTCGGCAAACCGCTTCCGGGTCGGGCGCTTTCAGAATGGCCGAGACCGCGCATACCCGC
>JAGHDA010000179.1 GCA_021160185.1 Verrucomicrobiota bacterium | reverse complement strand
CTAGGGAGGTGGTTGAGTAGGGATCCTGTCGAAGAATACGGCGGCGTGAATCTTTACAGTTTTCTAAGCAATGAGCCTCTCACGTACGTCGACGATACTGGCCACGGGCCGTTTCCCAAATACCGGAAAGACCCGAAAGGCTATCTTTGGCCATGCCCGCGCTATGAACCGTTTCCTCCCGGAGGCTACGTTAATCATCTCCCGTACTTACCACCGGCCGCCGCCCCGGGGACACCGGCAGTAAGCCCTGCAGAAGGAGCCGCGCTAATCCTTGAATTCGACGTCTGGTTGCTCGATCAAGCACAATACAAACTCTTGGTCGCTCGAGGTATTACACATTGCAAATCTCTGCTCACTAACCGCGCGCCAAGTGCTTCCTGCGCGCGCTGCTGCGTCATTCCGATTTACTTGCTTACTGACATTTACTGCGGAAGCACCCGCTGGGCGGGGGGAGAATCGTTTCTCATGGACATTTCCTGCTCCGCAGCCAGAGCGCAATACCTGAAAGCACTGTCCGAGCCCAGTGTTAGTGAAGATCATCGGCATTATCGACGCACACCGTTCTTAAAACGGTTGTTTAACCCGAAACTTCCCGAGGAAGAACCAGTGGAAACGCAGCAATCCAGGTGGCGGTTTCTTGACATCGTGGGAACCTTTATTTATCAATAGACGGAATTATGATTCTGACTTTAATTGTGCATTGTTTCACACTGCTGAGGGTCTTGTTACTTGTGCTCACCGTATGCGGACTGTTCTGTGGCTGTAATCCATTAGCAGAGCACAGCGATCAAAAGCAGGACGACGCCATCGGTGACAGGTCCTTCGATGGCATTCTTAGTGCTGATCGGTTTGATTTGCCTGGGACTACAAATGAATTGTTGTTATTGCTGCCGGTTGGAATGTCGGAGCGCGAGGTTGTTGAAAAGCTCGGTCCGCCATTTGCGGAGATTCCAACGGGAAGCGGGTCAAAAACACTATATTACGAGTACGGGACACCCGTGGCAACGCGAAATCCCAGAGAGTACGTCAGCGGGATATCTGTCATGCTGCGGGAGGGTCGCGTTGCCATGAGCACTTTGTCCTACACGATAGTTGGTGACACGCTTGGAGTAGGCGGCAGCCAAGTGCCATTGGGCGAGAGAGATGTTATGTTTGAACCCCTGCCAGCACGGGGTGAAAAGTACCGCGCTCGGGCCCGCGTATGGGTTGAAGTTCCGAACAACAGTTTATCAGGGCGCGCGCAGGTAAGGTTGGAGCTTTCGGGCGAGGACGCGGCTAAAGTGAACAAGCAACTGAGAATAGGGGAGGTAGAGGGTGTGTTGCTGAGCATTGGCAACGTAACTCTAGGCCGCTTCACGTTATTTGGACCATTTCCTGGAAAAGCGGTAATTAATACAACAAACACGATTGGCATACGAAAACTTCTTGAACAAGCCGTCGAGGAAAGATCTGAGAGCGCGCCAGAGTGAGTGGTGGGAGCAATAGCGGGAAAGAGGAAGGATGGACACAGTTTCGCGGTGAACCTGCCGAACCAATTCACGGAGCGCACGGCCCCGAACGTCGTGGACGTCGTTGGCATCGCCAACCCGACGGCCGACGTGACCGTCAACGGTGTGACTGCCGGCCGCCACGGGGAGTACTTCCACCGCGTCGTGACCGTGGACAACAGCACCGGACCGCAGTATGTCGGCGTCGAGGCGGTCTCCCAGTTTGGCGCCACGCAGAGCGAGTCGCGGAACCACTTCGTCCCGGCGGAGGAAGAACACTACGACGATCCGTCCACCCCGGAGATTGACCACGGCTACGATGACGACGGGAACCTGCTGGGGAATGACCGCTGGGAGTTTATCTGGGACGGGGAAAACCGGCTGGTCAAGCTGCGGAGCCGGAACGGCAGCCCGGCCCCGGAACGGCGGATCGAGTTTGAGTATGACTGGCAGGGCCGGCGGATTCGCAAAACCGTGTACAACTGGGATGCCGGCACGGAATCCTGGCTCCTGTCCACTGACTCCTGTTTCCTGTATGACGGCTGGAACCTGGTGGCCGAACTGGGCACCGACGACGGCTCGCCGCCCACCTTCACCAAGGTCCGCACCTACGTCTGGTGCAACGACCCCTCGGGCACGCTGCAAGGCGCCGACGGCGTCGGCGGCCTCCTCTGGATCACGCATCACGAGACCTTTGTGGCCTATGACGGAAATGGGAATGTGATAGGACTCATCTCAGCCTCCGACGGCTTCGTGGTCGCCCAGTACGAATACGGTCCGTTTGCCGAACCGTTGCGCGCCACCGGCCCACTCGCCGCGGAGAAAGCCATCCGCTTCAGCGCCCCTCGGGTCGGTCGCTTCCTGGATCAAACCAGCCGCTTCCGCGCGGCGGCTCTCCCAGCCCAGGCTTGCCTGCCAATAGGCCCGCCGTCAAACCCCTCGAGCGGGCTGCCTTTTTGCGGCTTCCAGGGCTTTATCCGCCTCATTGCCTCGGCGGTTCCGGGAAAAGGGCCGCCCCGTTTCCCGTCTTCCGCCGGGCGGGGACGGAGGTCTTGGTTTTTCGCTTGCCCGAAGGGCGGGGGCAAGGCGCACACTTTGGGCTGATGACAGCGCAGACCGAATCTCTCTTTGCCCGCGCGGCCCGGGGACCGCAAATCGGCTTGTTCACGGGAGCCGACCTGACGGCCTGGCGGCCCCCGCGGGGCGAATGGCGGACAGCGGCGGCGGTCCGCCTCGATCCCAAGGATCCCGGACGATTCCAGGTTGCGCCCGGCCGCGGCGTCTTGGTGAACGGCCCAAAGGGCCGGACGGTTGATCTGCTGAGCGCGGAGGAGTTCGGCGACGCGTGGGTCCATGTGGAATTCTGCATTCCGAAAGGCTCGAACTCGGGCGTTTACCTGATGGGCCGCTACGAGCTTCAGATCTACGACAGCTATGGTTCGGCCCGGGGCGAATACCCGGGCATCGAGTGCGGCGGCATCTATCCGCGCTGGATCGGCGGGCGGCGAATCGGGGGCCGCTCGCCGCTTCGAAATGTTTCCCGGCCCCCGGGGCAGTGGCAGAGCTTCGACATCCTGTTCCGCGCCCCGCGGTTTGACCGAAAGGGGAAGAAGATCCGCCCCGCCTGTTTCCTCGAGGCGCGCCACAACGGAACGGTGGTGCACCGGAACGCGGTTGTGAGCGGCCCCACGCGGGCGGCGCGGTTTGCGGACGAAAAGCCCAAAGGCCCCCTGATTCTCCAGCGCGACCACGGTCCGGCGGCCTACCGCAACATCTGGATCCGCCCGATCGACGGCGCGGAATGAGACGGCGGCAAGGGGCGGCTTGCGCCTCTCCGCCCGGAGAGCGGATCAAAAACCGACAAAGCACACCTGCTTATGAAACGCGTCTTGCTTGCCATGTGGCGCGTGATCGGGCCGGCGGCCGTCGCCGTTCCGCTCGCAGCGGCCGGGATGGCGCCGGTCCTGGAGTCGAGCCGCATCCAGTTGCTCCTCGACGCGGCGAGCGGCGGCTACGCCGTGCTGGACAAGGCCGCGGGGGTTCTTTGGCGATCCAATCCCTACGCGGCGCGGTTCGGCGAGGCGGTTCTGGAAACGGACAAGGGACCGCGCGCGACGGCCTTGAGCCGGCCGCGCGTCGCGCGGGAGCCGAACCGGCTGAGGCTTGAGTTCGGCCCCTGGCCCGAAGCGAAGGAAGCCGGGCGGGTGCGCGTCGCGATCCGCCTCTTGCCGGACGGGGAGACTCTCGAGGTTTCCTGGTCCGCCGAGGCGCCCGGCAAGGTCCGCAGCGTGCGCCTTCTGGACCGGGCTTTCTGGGCGGACGACGCAGGCCCGGGCGGGGCGCTGGTTCCGGTTCGGGAGGGGCTTTGGATTCCGTCGAACAACCGACGCGCCTTCTCCCGCGGCTTCGACACCTACGCCTACGAAGGCTGCCACATGGCCATGGCCGGCATGAGGCGGCGCGGCGCGGCGCTGCTCCTGAGCTGGGACGATCCCTACACGCTGCTGGAAATCGAGAGCCGAACGAACGGCCTGCCCGCCGGGCTGCGCGTCCGCCAGATTGTGGCCCCGAGCCTGATTCTTCGCGCTTCGGCGCGAAGTTTCCGCGCGCGGTTTCTCGGCAAGGGCGACTGGACGGCCGTCGCCAAGGCTTATCGGAAGAGGGCTCAGGCCAAGGGCCTGCGGACAACCTGGTCCGAGAAAATCCGCGAGCGGCCGAGCCGCCGCCGGCTGTTCGGCGCAATCAATTTCAAGCTCTGGAGCCTGCTCTCCCGTCGGATGGACGAGGCGAGTCGACGCGAGCTCTCCAAGCGCGTGAACTGGACGTTCGAAGAAGCCGCCCAGGTCGCCGCTCACCTCAAGGAGGATCTGAAGCTGGACAAGGTCCTCTTCCTGATGGGCGGTTGGATCCATCGCGGCTACGACAACCAACACCCGGACATCCTGCCCGCGGCGCCGGAATGCGGCGGGGACCATGGCCTTCGCGAATGCGCCCGCCGCGTGCGCTCGCTCGGCTTCCTGTTCGGCCTCCACGACAACTACCAGGACATGTACCGGGACGCCCCTTCCTGGAACGAGGCCTGGATCATGAAACGGCCCGACGGGAGCCTCGCCAAAGGCGGCCGATGGGCCGGCGGCCGGGCTTACCTGATCTGTTCCCGCGTCGCCTTGGACCTGGCGCGAAGGCCGCAAAACCTGCCAGGCGTCAAGGCGCTCACCGACGCCGACGCCTATTTCATCGACACGACCTACGCCGCCGGGTTGCAGGAATGCTACGACCCGCGCCACCCGCTCACCCGCCTCGACGACATGAAATGGAAGGCGGCCCTTTCCGACTACGCCCGCGGGCTGTTCGGGATTTTCGGCAGCGAGGACGGCCGTGAATGGGCCGCGCCCCACGCCGACTTCTTCGAGGGACTGGCCGGCGTCAGCGGCAGGCATTTCCACAACGCCCGCCTGATTGACGAGACCGGCGGCGCGCCGGTTCCCCTCTTTGAGGCGGTGTACCACGACTGCGTCGCCGTTTACGGCAAGTACGGCTTCGATCCGGCCCGGGCGGCGGACTACGTGCTCTGGCACATCCTGCTCGCCCGGCCGCTCCACTACCATAGCGTGCCGGCTCATCTTTACTGGCAAGAGCGCAACTATGGCGACCGCGGCGCGGCCCAGGCGGAGCCGGCGGGCTTCGAAGCTTTGGGAGACCGGCGCTTTCGCCTGACCTATCGATGGAAAGCCTCGCGCCCCGTTTCGAAGGACTACCGCGTCTTCGTCCATTTCACCGACAAGACGGGCAAGATCCTTTTCCAGGACGACCACGCCCCGCCGCGGCCTGCGTCCCAATGGCTCCCCGGCCGCGTCATCGAGGAAACGCGCGAGGTCCGCGCGCCCGAAGCCGCCGGAGACGCGTTCGAGATCCGGATCGGCCTCTTCGATCCGCGCTCGGGCCGCCGCGCGGCGCTCGCGGGCAAGGGCCGCCTGGACGGCGAGGACCGGCTGCGCCTCGGGCGGGTGACGCTCCGGAACGGCGCGGCCGCTTTCGAGCCGCTCGCCCCGAGAGGGCCGGCCGAAGACGCGGAAGCCGTGTTCGTTCGCGGCGAGGGCGGCTGGGCCGCCGGGCTTCATCCGTTCGATCGATTCGTGAAAAACACTTACGAAATCCTCTCGCCGTGGAACGAGCTCACCGCCATGCAGCTTCTGGAAAGCTGCCGCTTTTTGACCCCGGACGGCCGCGTTCGGGAAAGCCGTTTCGGCCGGGGCGAAAACGCGGGCCGGGCGGTGATCAACCAAGGCCCCGGCGATTGGGTCTGCGCGAGCCGGCTGGGCGGGAAGGTCGTCCTGCCGCCGAAGGGCTTCCTGATCGAGACGCCGACCTTCATCGCCTTTTACGCCCGAAGCTGGGGCGGTCTGCGCTACGCCGATCCGCCCTTGTTCACGATTCGGAGCCTGGACGGCAAGCCGCTGGGGCGCGCCGCGAAAGTCCGCGTGTTTCACGGCTTCGGCGACCCGCGCCTCGCGTGGCGCGGCGGCGCGCGGCGGATCCCGCGGGAAGCCGTCCTGACTCCGAGGAGCGCAAAAACCCCTTACAACTGATGAGCCAACCGGATCCCGTCGTTCAACTCGAGAACGTAAGCAAGAGTTTTCCCGGCCCCGGCGGCGCGGCCGTGCCGGTGCTCCGGGACATCAGCCTGGAAGTGGGCGAGGGCGAGAGCCTGGCTGTGATCGGCCCCTCAGGCTCCGGCAAGAGCACGTTGCTGAGCGTCATGGGCACGCTGGACAAGCCCACCGCGGGCGAGGTCCGCCTGGAAGGGCGGCGCGTGGACGCGTTGGAAGAGCGCGAGCTGGCGCAAGTCCGCAATCGCCTGATCGGGTTCGTCTTTCAGCTCCATCACCTGTTGCCCCAATGCACCGTGCTGGAAAACGTCCTGGTTCCCACTCTGGTCTGTAAAAACGAGGTCGTTCGCGACAGCGCCCCCGACCGGGCGCGCAGGCTGCTGGAGCGGGTGGGGTTGGGCGACCGGTTGGATCATCGGCCCGGAATGCTCTCCGGTGGGGAGCGCCAACGCGCGGCGGTGGTGCGCGCTTTGATCAATGAGCCGCGGGTGTTGTTGGCCGACGAGCCGACCGGCTCGCTGGACCAGGCCTCGGCGCGCAGCCTGGCGGACCTGCTGGTCGAGCTGAATCAGGAAACGAGGACGGCGTTGGTTGTGGTGACTCACTCGCCGGAGCTGGCCCGGCGGATGAGCCGAGTCCTGGAGCTGCGCGAAGGCGCGCTGGCGGAGGTCGGCCCCTCGCGCGGCGGGGCCGTCGGAGGCGCGACATGACCTGGCGTCGGTTGATCTGGCGGAGCGCCGTTTACTATTTGCGCTCCCACCTGGGCGCGCTGCTGGGCGCGTGCGTGGGCGCTTCGGCCCTCGTCGGCGCCCTGGCGGTGGGCGATTCGGTGCGCGGGACGCTGCGCGATCTGGCGGCGCAGCGCACCGGCAAGGCGTATTGGATGATCTCCACAGGAGAACGCCTGTTCACTGATCGTTTGGCGGTTCGCATCCAGGCCGCCTTCGGCCCGCCCGGCTCGTTGCGGGGAAGCCGCTTCCCCGTAGCGGCCCTTTTGGCCTTGCCGGCTTCCGCCGCGCGGCCCGACGGCGGCGCGCGCGCCGGCGAGGCGCAGGTGTACGGCGTGAACGGCGATTTCTGGCGTCTCGCCTTGGAGCCGCCGCCCTTCCCGCGGCTGCCTCCCGATGGCGCGGCCCTCAATCGCGCCCTCGCCAACCGGCTGGGCGCGGCCCCGGGCGACGAGGTCATCCTACGCGTGCGCAAGCCTTCGGCCCTTTCCCGGGACGCGCCGATCACTCCGGTGGAGGACGTGACGAGGGCCCTGCGGCTTCGGGTAAGCGCCGTGGTAAGCGATCGCCAGATGGGCCGCTTCGACCCGCGGAGCGGCCGGCGGGAGCCGCTCAACGCGTTCGTGCCGCTTGAACTGCTCCAGCGCCGGGTAAACGCGCCGGGCCGCGCCAATCTGCTCCTTGCGGGAATTCCGGCGCGCACGTCGGCCCTCTCCGCCCCGCAGCAGGCGGCTGCGATCCGGACCAATCTGCCCCGCTTCCTCGATCGCGTCCTCCGCCGCGCCTGGTCGCTCGAAGACGCGCAGATGGAATGGCGCGTCCTGCCCGCGGAGCGCGCCTTCGAACTCCACACTCCCCGCGTGTTTCTCGATCCGGTTTGGGGGAGGACCGTCCTCGGCGATCCGGACCGTCCCTCGCCGTTTGCCCGGCGCTTCCCGCGCGTTCGTCCCACAGGCGTGCTCACTTATTTCGTCAATGAAATCCGGCTGGGAACCCGCGCCGCGCCGTACTCGATGGTCGCCGCGGCCGATCCGCCCCTCGCGCCCGAAAGCCTCCGGCCCGGCGAAATCATGATCACGAAATGGCTTGCGGAAGACCTGGGCGCGCGCCCGGGCGACCGGATCTCTTTGCGATACTACCTGCTCGGGGCGGGGCGCGAACTGGTGGAGACCAACGCCGCCTTCCGCGTAAAAGGCGTTGTGTCCTTGGCCGAAGCGGGTTGGAACGCCGGGCTGACGCCCGACTTCCCGGGCATCACCAAAGCCGCCAATTGCCGCGACTGGGACACCGGCCTGCCGATCCAATGGAATCGCATCCGGCCCAAGGACGAAGAATACTGGCGGCGTTATCGCGCCGCGCCCAAGGCCATGATCCGGCTCGCCGAGGGCCGGCGGCTGTGGAGCAACCGGTTCGGCGACCTTACAGCCATCCGCTTCTACTACGCCGGCCCCGCCCTGGGGATCCGATCCGAAAGCCAATGGCGCCGGCTCCTCGGCAGCTTGCGCGTCCAGGCGGAGCGGTGGCTGGCCCAACAAGTGGATCCGGCCGAGGTCGGTTTGCGGTTTGATCCGATCGGCGGACGCGCCCGCGCCGGAGCGGACAAGGCGCTGGACTACGGCCGGCTTTTTCTCGGCTTCAGTTTCTTCCTCATCGCCGCCGCCGGATTGCTGGTGGCCCTGCTGTTCGCGCTGAGCGTGGAGCGTCGGGCGCGAGAGGTGGGCGCGCTTCTGGCAATGGGCTTCACGCGCCGGCAAGTCCAGCGGCTCTTCGCCCTCGAAGGCGGCCTGGCGGCCCTGGCCGGCTCGGCCCTGGGCGTGTGGGGCGGAACCTTCTACGCCCGGGCAATGCTGGCGGGGCTGTCCACTGTGTGGCGCGGCGGCGTGGGCGGGACGCCCCTGGCTTACTACGCCCGGCCGCAGAGCCTCCTCATCGGCTTCCTCGCCGCCTGGCTGATCGCCTGGCTGG
>JAGHDA010000194.1 GCA_021160185.1 Verrucomicrobiota bacterium | reverse complement strand
GCTTCTTCCTCTTGGCTGAGCACGCGGAGAGCCCGGCCTGTCCGCCCTTCCACGGCGCGGAGGAGCGCGTCGAGGTTTCTTGCTTCACGAGCGGCGCTTGTGGCGAAGAGGACAATGTCCTGAGCCCCCTGCTCCCGGGCACGCTTCACAAATTCTCCTGCGGCGGCCGCAGTGGCTTCCACGGCCTCGGGCGCAAGCCGACCATCAGAAAACACGCCTTGGCCCAGGCGCGTCTGGCGGCTCAGCTCACAAACCGGCCGCAGTTCGCTGTCAACCCGCTCAGCCGTCAAGAGCTTGACGGTGTTGCTGCCGATGTCGATAGCCGCCAGGCGAAGGCTCACGGGCGCGGAGTCTCGGCCGGCTTTTCCTGGCCGCCGGGGGAAACCGCTTCCAGGCCGCGCCAGGCAAGGACCGCGCCGCCCGTGATCCCGGCGTCGTCTCCAAGAGCGGAGGCGAGGATGCGAATGCCTTTGTCAGTGCCTTTCATGGCGTATTTCCGCGCGGTGGAGACAATGACGGGCATCATCTGCTCGCCGAGAGCCTCGATTACGCCGCCGCCCATCACGATCACCTCGGGGTTGAGGAGGTTGATAATGTTGCCTGCGGCGACGCCCGCGTAGAAGGCGGCGCGCTCGACGACCTTGGCGACCAACTTGTCGCCCCGCTTGATGGCCTTGCGCAGGTCGCCGCTCCGCATGTCCTTAAGGCTCTTGCCGAGCTTTTCGGTTAAAAAAGTCTTTCGGCCCTCCTTGACCGCCTTTTTGATGGTCTTGAAGATGGCGGTGCGGCTGGCCAGCGCCTCGAAACAGCCTTTATTGCCGCAGCCGCACTTCGGGCCGTTCACGTCCAGAACCATGTGCCCGATCTCCCCGGCGGTGCGGTTGAACCCGGCATACAGCTTGCCGTCGAGAATAAGCCCCGCTCCGATGCCGGTGCCGATGAAAATGCCCGCCATGTTGCGAGGTTTGCCCTTGAGCTCTTTCTCATGAACGCCCAGGGCCTGGATGTTGCAATCGTTCTCCACGAACACGGGAACCTTGAGTTTCTTCTCCAGCTCGTCCCTGAGCGGCACGTTCCGCCAGACCAGGTTAGGCGCAAAGATGATCTTGCCGCTCTCCGGATCGGTGGCTCCCGGCGCGCCGATGCCCACCGCCCCGACCTGCTCCATCTTCAGATCCGCCTCGTCCACCGCGTCCCACACGGCGCGGAGGATCCTCTCGATGACCGCCGCCGGGCCGCGGACGGCCTTGGTGCTGCGCTTGGATTTGCAAATCAGGCGAAGCCGCCGATCGAACACGGCGGCAAGGATTTTCGTGCCTCCCAGATCGACGCCGACAACGTACGGCTTGCTCGATGCGGTCATGAGCGTCCCTTCAGCGGCCTTTCTTTTAATCTTGTTTCCCTCGCAGAAGAATCTTCCCGATTCGCGCGCGCAGCTCGCGGTTGATCTCCTCGGCCGACCGGTCCCCGTTCACGATCGTAAAGCGATACGTTTTCTGGAGGAGCTGAAACTTCTCGATGATCCGCGCCTGATACAACTTGAAGCTTTCGAACATGTCTCGCGAAAGGCCCAAGTCCATGCCGCTTTCCCAGTAATCGAGGGCCTGGTTTTTCATGAAGTTGCGCTGCACCAGAATCTCGGGGGACACCTGCAGGTAGAACACCGCGTCCGGCTCCAACGCAATGCCGTACAAATTCTTGAGCCATTTCAAATCCATCCCGCGCACCAGGTCCCGAGCCATCAGAGTGTAGATGTATCGATCGGCCAAGACCATAAACCCCGCTTTGAGCGCCGGAAGAATCACGTTCTCGAGCTGGTCCGCAAAATCCGTGGCGTAGAAAAGGCTCAAGGTGGTCCGGCTGAGGATGTTGCCTTTCTTGGCCTGCTCCAACTCCGGGCTTACCAACGTCGAGCGCTTGAGCCCCACCTGCACAATGGGGTGGCCTTCCCCCTCCAGCCAGCTCACCAATCGGGCGATTTGTGTGGATCGCCCCGAGCCGTCCGCCCCTTCCACGACGATCAGCTTCCCGGCCAGGGACGCAGGGTCCACGCCGGGGATGCCGTGGCCATAGAAGCGCTTCGGCGTAGGCGGAGGGAGCGGCACGCTCACTTCCTTCGACGCGTCGCGCCGCGGCTTGCTCCTTGTTCGCTTTGACTTGGGGGCGGTTCGGCTCATAGGCTCAAGCCGGGCATCCGGTAGTTTTCAAGATCAAACTGATCAACCACAATTTTCCGAACCTCCGACTGCTGGACCTCCACCGGACGATTGGCGTCGATTACGCGGAAGCCGAACTCGCCGCTCATCGCCAGATATTGCTCCAACAAACGCCCCTGGAAAATGCGGTAGCTTTCGTAAATGTCGTTGGAAAGCCGCAGATCCATCCCCGCCTCGAAATACTTGAGCTTTTGACGGCCGTCCAGGATCCGCCGCAGCGACACCTCCAAACTCGTCCGGAAGAAAAAGGTCAGATCCGGCAAGTGGGCGAAGCCGTAGATCTTTCGCACCCACGAAAGCGGACATCCCCGCACCACATCCCGCGCGAAGGCCGTGAACACATACCGGTCGCAGAGGACCAGATAGCCCGCTTTTAGCAAAGGCACCAGGTGGCGCTCGTACCGGTCGGCGAAATCAGTGGCGTGGATCAAGCTGAACGTTGTCGGGGTCAACAGGTTCGACTCCTTGCCCCGCTTGGTCGCGCTTTTGACGATCTCCGAGGAATTCCACTCGCTCAGATAAACCCTCGCCCCTTGCCGCTCGAGCCACTTGCGGAGCAAACGCACTTGGGTGGATTTGCCCGAACCGTCGATGCCTTCGACGGCGATCAACCGGCCCGGGAAGCCCGCTTCTCCAAAAGTCGCGTTCACTTCATCCCTCAGCCTACCTGTGTTTTCCGAGCGAGCAAGCGCAAATCGGTTCCGTCGGCGCGAAGCGAGCGTGTTTCTCCTTCCGTCCGATTCCGGCGACGATGCTTCACATCCCGCCGTCCCTTTAAAGCAAGATCAAGGCAAGCGCCGCCAACAATGCCGGCAAGACGTATGCGATATAGGCGTTGATGCGGCCATGATGCATCGCCGCCAACGCGCGCGACAGCCAGAGCGCCGCCGCCTGAAGCAGTCGCAGGAAAAACCGATCGGCCAGGCAAGCTTGCTCCTTCCTGCGGCGGATAGCCG
>JAGHDA010000439.1 GCA_021160185.1 Verrucomicrobiota bacterium | reverse complement strand
GTATCTTAAGGAGTTGGAGGGACTCGCCCGCGGCGCGGGCCTCTTGGTGAGCGATGTGCGGGCGGCCAACTTTATCCCAGAGCTGTTCCACTGCAGCGGATTTGCTCTCATGAACTCGGCCACGGCGGACGGGACTCTCTACCACGGCAGGGTTTTGGATTACGCCGTGGACTGGCGTCTCCAGGAGCATGCGGTGACGCTCGTGGCCGAACCGGACGGGGGAACGCCCTTCGTCAATGTGACTTTCGCCGGCTTCATCGGCTCGGTCACCGGCATGAACGCAGCCCATGTCTCCATCGGCGAGATGGGCGGCCGAGGGCTCGGCCACTGGAACGGCGCGCCGATGGCTTTCCTGATGCGCGAAGCCCTTGAGACGGCCGGCGATCTGGACGCGGCCGTGCGCGTTTTCCGCGACAACCCGCGGACCTGCCAGTACTTCTTTGTGATTGCCGACGGCAAGAGCAATCGAGCGGCGGGGATGGAGGCTTCCTGGAACCGGTTCGAGCTGATTCGCCCCGGTCAGGCTCACCCGTTGCTTCCTGATCCCGTGCCGGACTGCGTGATTCTTTCCGCAGGCGAGCGGTACAAGGAGTTGGTTCGTCGGGTCAAAGCCGGGTTCGGTGGCTTCACAGCGGAGAAGGCCTTGCGGCTGATGGATCGGCCTGTGGCTATGAAATCCAACCTTCACGACGTCCTTTTTGAGCCTAAAACCACCCGGTTCTGGGTGGCTGTGGCGGGGAAAAACGGCGAGCCGGCCGCTACCCAGCCTTACGCCAGGTTCCAACTCTCCGAGTTGCTGAAACGGCGTCCGGATCCAAACAGCCCGGAAATTCCGTTCCCCGCCGCGCAGCGATAGCCTGGGGCCGCTCTTCAGGCCTTCCGGATTTTGAAGGTCCGCCCCATGGCGGGCGGAGGGCGCGGGGCGCGGATTCAGCCGGCCTCGGGCGGATCGATCCAGCGGCCATGTTCCTGGATCAGTTCCACGAGCCGGTCCACAGCTTCGGCTTCGGGAATGTTGAACTTCACCGGCGTTTTGCCCACGTAGAGGTTGATCTTGCCGGGCGCGCCGCCCACGTAGCCGAAGTCCGCGTCAGCCATTTCGCCGGGGCCGTTGACGATGCAGCCCATGACGGCGATTTTGACGCCTTTGAGGTGGCCGGTGCGTTCCTTGACCTGGGCGATCACTTTCTGGAGGTCAAAGAGGGTGCGGCCGCAGCCGGGACAAGCCACGTACTCGGTTTTGAAGGAGCGCGCGCCGGCGGCCTGGAGCGCGTTGTAGGCGAGCAGGAGCGCCTTATGGGGGTCGGGTTCGCCGCGGAGGAACACGGCGTCGCCGATGCCGTCAGCCAGCAACGCGCCCAGGACGATCCCCGCCCGGAGCTTGATCCATCGTTCGGGCAAATCAGGCGGGAGCGGTTCGAGGATGTCTTTGAGAATGATCGGGTTGTTCGCCCCGACTTCGTGCAGCCGGGCGGCCAGGAGCCGGAAAGCGGCCGGGGGCGGCAGGTCCACGCCGTCGGCCACGGTGACCGGCCGGTTTGCCGGCAAAGCCCCCGCCGGGCGGCGCGGATCGAGCTCCAGCGCGTCCAGTTCCTCGTACACGGCTTCCGCCTGAAGATCGCGATTGGCCGGCGGGCGCGCCTCCAGGGCGGCGGCGTGGGCCGCGGAAACGATGACGCGGATCGGCTCCCTTCCGCCGAAAGGCTCGCCGCGCTTCGGTTGGAACACGGCGCTGGGGCGGCGTTGGTAACTGAACGGGTCGAAGGGCAGGGTGGGCGCAGACAACGGCCGCTCGTTGGCCAGAAGGCGGGAGAGCAGGATCAAATCGTCGCATACAGGCAGTTCCCGCGCCGGGTTTTCGGTGAGCGAAACCCGCACGGTGTCGCCGATGCCCTCGCAAAGGAGAGGGCCGATGCCCGCGGCGCTTTTCAATCGGCCGTCCTCGCCTTCGCCCGCCTCGGTGACGCCTAAGTGGATCGGATAGTTCCAGTCTGCGCCTTCTTCTTCAAGCCGTTGGATCAGGAGCCGGCAACAGGCGATGACGGTTTTGGGATTGCTGGCCTTCATGGAGAAGACCAGGTCGTGGAAATCGTATTTCCGGCAGATCCGGGCGAATTCCAAGGCGCTTTGGACCATGCCCTCCGTGGTGTCCCCGTAGCGGTTGAGGACGCGGTCGCTGAGCGAGCCGTGGTTGACGCCGATGCGCATCGCCCGACCCAGTTCCTTGCAGCGGAGGACCAGCGGCGCAAACTGGGCTTCCACCCGAGCCAGCTCGGCCGCGTATTCCTCGTCGGTGTATTCCCGGGTCTGGAATTTCTTGCGGTCGGCAAAGTTGCCCGGATTGATTCGGATCTTCTCGACCCAGCGCGCGGCTTCCATGGCGACTTCGGGCTTGAAATGGATGTCCGCCACAAGCGGGACGCGGCATCCTCGCCGGCGCAGTTCCTCGGCGATTGCGCGTAGATTGGCCGCTTCCCGGAGCGTCCGCGCCGTCAGGCGGACCAGTTGCGCGCCCGCTTCGACAAGCTCCAGCGCCTGCCGCACGCACGCCTCGGTTTCCAGCGTGGGCGCGGTCAGCATCGATTGTTTTACGATCGGCCTGTCCCCGCCGATGACGACGCCGCCTTGTTCAGGATCGCCGACGCGCACTTCCCGCGTCGGCCGTCGGGAATAAACCAAAAGCCGTTCGTTCCAGTTCATGGCTGCTTAGGGGGAGGTTGAGGAATGATTCGGACCTCGCCGGTTTCGGTCGACTTAGGCGCGACCGCGGGGAGCGCTTTCTCCACAGGGGAGGAAGTTCGGAAAAGGGCGCGGAACAGCGGCAGCCGCCGCACGTCGAAGAAGGTGATGTAGAGCATGAAACTGATCAGGAGGAGGGCGAAGACGTTGGTCACGATCTCGATCACCCGCGGGTTCGCCGGTCGGCCGCGAAGCTTTTCGAGCAACGCCAGGAGAATGTGGCCGCCGTCCAGGACGGGAATAGGAAATAGGTTGATAAGCGCCAGATTGACGTTGAGCAGAACCAAAAAGTGCAGGGCCAGCCGGATGTCGGTCCGCGTTTGAATCGCCAGAGCGGAGAGGATTCCTACCGGGCCGCTCAAGTCGCGCGCTTTGACGCCGGTTTCCCGGCTGTGCAGAAGGGCGCGCAGGGTGCTCACCGTGCGGTTCCACACATTGGCGATCTGTTCCCACGGCTTGGGGCCGGGCCGCATAAGCCGATAGACGCCTCCGGCAAAGACGATCCCGATGCGGCCGCGCTTGGTTTTCGGGTCGTAGACGGGGGTAAGTTCGAACGTGAGTTTTTTGCCTTCGCGCTCGACCGTCACCGTGGATTGCTTGCCTTCGCTTTTGGCGACCAGCTTGATCAGGTGTTCGCGACTGGAGACCGGGACGCCGTTGAAAGAGAGGAATCGATCTCCCTTCTGCAGCCCCGCCTTCGCCGCCGGCATTCCGGGCTCCACATACCCTACCACCGGATGTTCTTGAGGTTCCAGGTTGAGCCATTTAAGCCCGAACTCCTTGTTGCTTTTGGCTCTGAGTTGGTAATTAGTGCGCGTTCCGTCGCGCTCGATCGTGACGTCGAAGATGTTCGAGGGGGCCAGGAAAACGATCATGTTAATGTCCTGCCACGATTTCACAGGCTTGCCGCTGATCGCCACAATGCGATCGCCGGCTCGAATGCCCGCCTTCTCCTCGAAGGAGCCGGGCTCCACTTTGCCTACAATCGGCGGATTAATCAGCACCGGCAGGCCCACGAAATAGATCACCACGGCCACCGCAAAGGCGAACACCACGTTCATCAACGGTCCAGCGAAAGCCACGAGGATCTTCGAGCCCGGCGGAGCCGAAGGAAGCGGCTTCTTCGCCTCAGTCTCTCCCTCCAGAGCTTCCGATGTGACCATCTGGGGGAGCCGAACAAAGCCGCCGGCGGGAATCCACCGGATCGAGTATTCAATCCCGTCTCGGGTCCAAGAGACGATTTTGGGACCGAGGCCGATCGCGAACGCTTCCACCTTCAGCCCGCGCCGACGCGCCACCCAGAAATGTCCGAACTCATGCACCATGATCGAGAGTCCGAACAAGAGGACGACTGCCGCCGCGATCCACACGTATTCCAAAAGTCGCTCCATTGTTTTTTGAACCCCGCGTTTTCCCGCGGGATGGACAGTTTACGACCCGTTTCCTCGGGCTGCAACCGCTCCCGCGCCGTCGCCAGCGAAGGAGCGCGGGCGTCTTCGCCCGCGATGTGCCGCGGCCAGGATGGCCGCGCTCCTTTTTGTTGCG
>JAGHDA010000129.1 GCA_021160185.1 Verrucomicrobiota bacterium | reverse complement strand
GCGCCCGCCCCACCGCAAAGGTGGGGACCAGAATCTTTCCACGCTGCTCCACGGCGGTGGCGACGATCTGCTCGAATTCGGCGATCGTTTCCTCCAGGGAACGATGGTCATGGTCGCCGTAGGTGGACTCCATGAACACGGCGTCCGCCCGGTGGAGGCATTCATAGTCCCGAAGGATCGGCGCGTTGGGCTGTCCTAAATCACCCGAAAAGACTACTATCTTCTGCTGGTTGTTCTCTTGGACCAGGAGCTGGATGCTCGCCGAGCCCAGCAGATGGCCCGCCTCGGCAAACCGAGCCCGGATTCCCGGCGCCGCCTCCACCGACTCGTCATACCGAACCGGCCGCATCAGACGCACCGCATCCGCGGCGTCCTCGGCCCGGAACAGCGGCTCCACCGGCGGCTTGTCCTGGCGCATCCGCTTGCGATTCAACCGCTCGGTGTCGATTTCCTGGATCTTGGCCGCGTCGCGGAGAATCAGGTCGGTCAGCTCAATCGTGGCCTCGGTGGCGTAGATCGGACCGGGAAAGCCCCTCCCCGGCAGCAACGGCAGCCTCCCCACGTGGTCCAGATGGCAATGGGTAAGCAACACGGCCGATAGGCGCTGGGGCCGCAGGCCGCCGGGAACGCGGTTTTTGGCCTCGGTCATCCGGCCGCCCTGGAACAACCCAAAGTCCACAAGCACTCGCGCCCGGTCTGTTTCCACCAGGTACGCCGATCCGGTCACTTCGTTGGCCGCTCCGTAAAGGGTGATTTTCATAGAAAAGCCGATTCCCCGGACTGTTTGCGCTCTTTCCTCGATCCGCCTGCATCCTACCCGGACCGGGAAAGAAAGAAAAGCGCGAGCCCGCCCCAGCCGCCGCAGCCGCCGAGGTTGCGGGCGGATCGGGACCGGGGAAAACCCACCGGCCCCCTGCCCGCCGCTCCTCGCGTCGGCGGCTGCGACTCGGTTTCATTTGCCAAAACAGGGCGGTTTCCCCCATAATTTCCCTCTCGAGGAAAGACGAAGCGGCTTTCCGCAGAAAAGAAGCCGCCGCGTTGCCGTGAAACTCTCAGTCAAAAGCGACTACGCCGCTCGGGCCTTGTTGTCCTTGGCCCGCAAGCACCATCTCGGCCGCCCCACCAAGGTGGAGGAGCTCGCCGGCGAGTACGGCATCCCCCCCAACTATCTGGTCCAGATCCTCATCGAGTTGAAAGCGGCGGGATTGGTCCGCAGCCAGCGAGGCAAGCAAGGCGGCTACCTTCTGGCCAAGCCGCCGAAGGACATCTCGATGGCCGACGTGCTCCGCACCGTCCACGGCGAGGTCTTCGAATCCCCCGCCGCGCAGGACCCGCGTTGTCCCCTCGAATTGCGGGAGGCATGGCTCGCCATCTCCCAATCCGTTGAGGAAACTGCCGAAAACATCACCCTCCAGAAAATTCTGGATGACTACGAGAAGCGCTCGGGCATGTACTACATCTGAGCCGCGCCGCCCTTCGGCGCCCGACCCTGCGCCCAGGGCATCCGCCGCCAAGCATACCCGCGCCGAGATCCGCGCCCGCGGACCGATTCGATTCGATCGGTTCATGGAGCGAGCCTTTTACGGACCGGCCAGCCGGTATGAGCGCGGAACCGACCGGATCGGTTGGAGAGGCGGCTCCTACACGACGGCAAGCGCGGGCCCGGCGTTCGGTAGCCTGCCGGCCGCGGCTTTCGCCCCGCTCCGCCCGCGCCCGCATCAGATTGAGATCGGCGCGCCTCTGGAACGCTTCCTCGGGAAGACGATCCGCAAGGAGCCGCTCGCGCCCCAAGCCTTGGAAACCCTCCCGGGCCGGCAAGTCATGAGGCTGTTTCATCCGGAACATTTCGGGACGCGCCATCGGATCCCGGTCCAAAAGCGCAAGCCATGACCTCTCCCGACGCCCTTGCCGCCGCGCGGATCTGGGTGTGCTTCGCCGTTCGAGCGGAAGCCCGCCCCCTGCTCGCCTGGGCGGCGCGGCGTCCGGGAATTTCGATCCTCCTGACCGGCATAGGGCCGGAGCGGGCCGCGAGGACGCTCCGGTCTCGCCTGGCAGCCGCCCGGCCCCGGCTTGTCGTCAGCGCGGGGTTCGCCGGCGGCCTCAACCCCGACCTGCCCTTGGGCGCGACGCTCGCCTCGGGGCCGCCGGAGCTGATCGAGCCCTTTCGGGCCGCCGGCGCGCGAGAGGGAAAATTTGCTTCCTCGCCGCGAGTGGCGACGACGCCCGAGGAAAAAGCCGCCCTCCGCAAGCAAACCGGCGCGGACGCAGTCGAAATGGAATCGACGGCGATCCTCCGCGAATGCGCCGCGGCCGGCGCGCCCGCCCTCGTCGTCCGCGTCATTTCCGATCCGGCGAACCGGCTGCTGCCTCTGGATTTCAATCGCGCGGTGGACGGCCAAGGCAGGCCGCGGCCGCTCTTCTTTGCAAAAAAGCTCCTGCGCCGGCCGGGGACGGCAATCGACCTGCTCCGCTTCAGTCGGGAGGCGCGGTTCGCCGCGCGCCGCCTGGCCGAGGTCCTCCGCGCCGGCCTCTCCAAGCTGACGGAAGCCTCCTCCGTCTGACCCCCCTCGCGGGGAAAGCGGCGCGATGGCCGCCACGCCGGCGGAGGATAAGGCCTTGCCCGCCGCGCCGGGCGCAGTATCCTCGGCCCCATGAAGAAGCAAGGCATGCACAGTCGGCCGCCTTCTCGAGACGGCATCTCCCGGAGGCGGTTTCTCGGCGTTTTGGGTTCCGCGGCGGCGTTTCCTTTCGTGGCGAGCGACATGCTGGCGGTTCCGCCCAGCAGCGTCCTCCGGCACGCCAGCTTCGGCGCTTCCGGCATGGCCGCGTCGGACATCGCTTCGTTGACGGCGAACAAGTTCGTCAAGCTGGTGGCCGTAGCGGAAGTGGACCTGAACCGGGTGGGGAATCTGCCCAAGCGGTTCCCCGGGCTCCGCGTCTACCAGGATTGGCGCAAGCTGCTGGAAAAAGAAGCGAAGAACATCGACTCGGTCAACGTCACGGTGCCCGACCATATGCACGCCCCGATCGGCATGTCGGCGATCCAGCTGGGCAAACACGTGTACGGCCAGAAACCGTTGACCCATGACATCTACGAAACCCGGCGGCTGACCGAAGCGGCGCGGGAAAAGGGCGTGGTCACCCAAATGGGCATTCAGATCCATTCCACCCGCGTCTATCGCACCGCGGTGAAGATCATCCAGGACGGCACGATCGGCAAAATTCGCGAGGTTCACACTTGGAGCAACAAGAAATGGGGCGATCCCAATCCCCGCCCCAACCGCGTCGACCCGGTTCCCAAAGGGTTCAACTGGGATTTGTGGCTGGGCGTGGCGGCCTGGCGGCCTTTCATCGGCAAGGGCTACTATCATCCGGCCAACTGGCGCAAGCGGCTGGACTTCGGGACGGGCACCTTCGGCGACATGGGCTGCCACATCTTCGACCCGGTCTTCAGCGCGCTGGAGCTGACCGCCCCGCTCACCGTCCGCTCCGAAGGCCCGCCTCCAAACGCCCACAACTGGGCGCTCAACGACGTCATCCACTATGTCTTCCCCGGCACGCGCCACACCGCCGGAAAGACCGTCCGGATCACCTGGTACGACGGCGACGCGCGGCCGCCCAAGGAAGTCCAAAGCCTGCTGGAAGGCGACAACATGCCCGGACAAGGCTCGATCTTCATCGGGACCGAGGGCGCCATGCTTCTGCCCCACATCGCAACCGCCCAGCTTTATCCCTACAGCAAGTACAAGGATTTCCGCATGCCCAAGGTGACCACGGCCAATCACTGGACCCAGTTCGCCGAGGCCTGCGTGGGCAAAGGCAAAACCTGGGCAAGCTTCGACTACGCGGGGCCGCTGACCGAATCGGTCCTGCTGGGCAGCGTGGCCTGCCGCTTCCCTCACACCACGCTTGAGTGGGACGCCAAAAACCTCCGGTTCAAAAACGTCTCCGAAGCCAACGCGTACATCCGGCGGCGCTACCGGGCCGGATGGGAGATCGAGGGGCTTTAATGGGCCTTCGCGCCCATGAGGCAAACGGCGGCTTAGCGCGGCGGGCGGCGACGCTTCCCGCCGCGCCCCCTCAGGCAGGCGCTCGCCTATGAGCCGCTGGGTCTTCCAAGCAGGACGCAAGCTGGGCCAGGCGGCAATCCCCCTCGCCCGCCAGGCAAAGCGGCTCTGGAACAAGGCCAAGGAAGGCGCTTCGGATCCCCAAGGCTCGGAACGGGAGCTGGGCGCCTTCCTCGCCCGCCAGCTCAAGTCGGCTTTGCCCCCGGCGCAGAATCCCGCGCTTCAGCCTCGCTTGGAAGCGATCCTCCGCCGGCTGGCCGGCGCGTTGGGGGACAAAAACCGGGAGTTCGCCATCGAGGCGGTCTCTTTCCAAACGCCCAGGGCCGTCGCCCTTCCCGGCGGCTTCCTGTTCCTCGGCGAGTCGCTGGCCGCCTCGTGCGGCGGACGCGACGACGCGTTGGCCTTCCTGATTGCCCACGAGATGGCCCACGCCGTCCGTCGGGACGCCGTGCGGAAGCTGATGAGCCAAACCGCCGTCCGCGCCGCCGGGGCCGCGCTGCGCTCAGGACCGTTGGCCGCCTGGGTTCGGGGCCAAGGCCTCTCGTTGCTCGAGACAGCCCACTCGAAGGAATGCGAATGGGCCGCGGACGCCTTCGCGGCGGATCTGGTCCGACGCGCGGGCTGGGGACTGGACGGCGCCCTGGCGTGGCTTGAGACGATCGACGCCGCCGGCCCGAAAAGCGGCGTCTACCTGGCCTCCCATCCGCCGCCGCGGGAACGGCTCGAGCGGCTGAAACGCCTCGCCCCCGGAACGGCTCCTTCGCCCTGAGAAATTCGGCGCCGTGTTCTTCCCGCCCAAGCCTTCCGCCTCGCTCCTGGCCCTGATCGCGGCCAACGCGGCCCCCCTGGCCGGAGTCCTGCTCTTTGGATGGGACGCGGCCGCGCTTGTCCTCCTCTACTGGACCGAAAACCTCATCGTCGGCTTCTACAATGTGCTGCGCATGGCGCTCGTGCGGATGAGCCCGCCCGCCGCGCACGCAAGCAAATTGTTTCTCATCCCCTTCTTCTGCTTCCATTACTCCGGATTTTGCGCCGTCCACGGCTTCTTCCTCATCGTCCTCTTCAAGGTCGCCGATCCGAACCAGGCGTTCCCCTCCCCGAGCCTGCCCGGCCCGCTCGTCTTCGTGGAGCTGCTCGGCGGGGTTTTCGCCGCGTTGTGGCGCAACCTGCCTCCAGGGCTGCTCTGGCCGATGGCGGCCCTGGCCGTAAGCCACGGGGTGTCCTTTGTCCAGAACTACCTCCTCGGCGGCGAGCGGGAGCGGTTCACTCTCAAAAGGCTGATGGCGCAGCCCTACAAACGCATCGTCCTGCTCCACGTGGCGATCCTCTTCGGGGCCATGCCGGTCATGCTGCTCGGCTCGCCGACGCCCATCCTGGCGCTGCTGGTGATCCTCAAAATCGCTCTGGACGTCGTCCTGCACCTCCAGGAGCACAAGCCGGCCCAAGCTCCTGCCCCCGCCTCCGCGAACGCCCGCCCGTAGCGTTGCGCCCCTTGGCTTCGCGGCCGCGGAGGCCGCAGGACGGATTGCCCAAAATCGCAGCCGCCGACGCGAGGAGCGGAAAGGAGCGCGGCCATCCTGGCCGCGATCGGCCGCGGGCGGGACGCCCGCAGTCCCTCGCAGAGATGGAGTGAAAACCCCAAAGTCCGGGCCGCCTAACGTCGCGCGCCGGATTTGACTAGCGCTCAATCTCTGGAGTTGGCTTCTCAGCTCGAACCGAAAACCAAGTTCCTGTCGAAATTGAGATTTGGGGATTCACACTACAATCACCCTTCCCGCTCCCCCTTCAACGTATTTCTCAGGATAAAGAGATCTTATTTCTGATTTGTATTGGGCGCAATGAGTCGGGCAAATCAAGTCCAACTCTTTCAAGGATTCAGGCTTCGCCCCGTGCAAGCCTCCTATAATGCCATAAACCCTGCCGAATTGAGAAGACGTTTCAAGGATACGCTCCATCCTCGGGTGCGAGCATCCGGCTATGATCACGACGCCTTTTTCTGTCTCAACACAGAGGGATTGCTCTATTCCCTCTAACTCGCCCGTAGAGCAAACCCCCTCATAAAGCTTTGCAGGCTCCTTCAGTTCAATAAATTCTCTTGCATTTTTCGCTTCAGGAAAGTAAGAAGGAATCCAGAGTTTCAACTGATTCTTCAATCGAAGAAAGGCCGAAAGGCCTCCTGTGTGGTCCCAGTGGAGATGAGAAATAAAAACATCCCCTATCTCCTCCGGGTCGATCTCAAGTTTTTGCAAATTTGAAAGCAAAATCCTCCCGCTCGCCCCAGTGTCAAAAAGGATCTTTCTTCCTCCAACCTCTACAAGCGCCGAGAACCCCCAATCAGCCTCAAGCTCGGCCCTCGAAGTTGTGTTATCATAAACAATGACAACTTTCATCTCCGCTTTCTCCCATGCAACTTTTCATCCAAAGTTCCATCGGGAAGCATCCAATCCGGGTGCGGCTCGCCCCTCTCCTCCATCTGATAACGAACGCAGCTTTCCCAGTCTCCTTTGCAGTATAATTCTATCCATTTTCCATCCAACCTTCCCTCCTCATAGAATCTCTTCATCGGACACACCGGATGCCATTTACAAACCTTAGACGCCACTTGCAGCTTCCTATAACTCTTCTTTAAATCTTGCTCAAAGTCCGCGTTATGGAGAAGGACCGCAGGATGAGGCAAAGGCAATATCTTTTTATCATCAGCCAAGAACAGCTTGCCATGAATTGAAGAGAATTCCGATTTCGAAGGCGACAAGAGACCGTATTTCTGAAAAATGTAACGAGCGGCGCAATAGCCCAAAGGAGCCAATATCCTTGGATCTATCAGTTCAATCTCCTCGTCCAGATAACAACTACAGGCTTCAATTTCATCTTGCTTGGGCTTTCTGTATTTCGGAAGCGCGCATTTGATCAGGTTTGTCATATAAACCGCTTGCCTGCTGATTCCCGCCGATTTCAGCAATTCGTCCAACACTTTCCCCGAAGGGCCGATAAACATCCTTCCTTCTTTATCTTCTTTCTCTCCCGGCGCCTGAGCAACCAACATAATTTCGGCGTTCAAATTCCCCTCCCCGCAGACAGCGTTCATTCTGGTTTCAGACAACCTGCATTTTCTACACTCCTTTATCCTTTTGTTCAATTCGTCAATTTTCATATCCCATGCGCCATCAAATATTTTTACATTTCGCCTACCGGCGTCAGCATGAACAAAGCGCCCCCAAAAAGCCAACAAAGATAAAAACGCCATCAGGCCGGCCGCGGCGCGGGACGCCCGACGCTCGCCCGCTTCCTCGCTGTTTTCCTCGTTGAGACGCCGAATGAGCTCCTCAAAACCGCGCCCATGCCGCGGTTGTCGCGGCCGGGACGGCCGCGCTCCTTTGCGCCCGCCGCCGAGGAGGAGGCTCCGCCTTTGCCGGGACAGCCGCGCTCCTTTGCGCCCGCCGCCTCGGCGGCTACGGAGATCGGCGGACTCTGAGCCTCCCTTCCCGATCCAGGAGGATTTCCCGCGCGCCTTCGGGCACGAGGCAGGTTGCCCCGCCGCCCGGCCAGCGCGCTTCGAGCCGGGCCGGTCCGGTTCCTTCAGGGAGGCTCATGACCTGGCAGGGGGCGTCGCACGACCAATAGCCCGATCCGGCGTGGATTTCCCGGGCAGGACCCGCTCGATCGCCGCGCCGGAGCCGCAGGACGGCGCCGAAGCCGACTGGGTTTGCCGGGCCGAGGCGGACGCGGATCCGAATCCCGGGCCGGGCGCGGCGGTTGCGGAAGAGGCGGAAGGGCGCGCCGTTCTGGGCGACGAGGAGGTCGATCCGCCCGTCCCGGTCAAAATCGCCCAAGGCCGCCCCGCGTTGCTCGCCGTAGACCGTCACGCCGGAGCGTTGGCCCGGCACGGCCTGGAAGCCGCCCTTGCCGTCGCCCCGGAGCCACAACCCGCGGCCGGCGTCCATCCGGGGCCATTCGGCGCGCACGGCGAAGAAGTTCTGGGCCAGGAAGAGGTCCTCATGGCCGTCGCCGTCAAAGTCGCCCACGCAGAGGCCGAAGGCGGGGGCGAATTGGGCCTCCCGCGGCAGGGGGCGGGGTTCGAACCGGTCGCCCCGGTTGAGGAAGAGCATGGATTGGAGGGTTCGGGCCTGGAGCGCGCGGGCCTTGCCGGGGAAGGCGGCCAGGACCTGATCAAGAGTCGCCCTGCTGAACGCGGCGTGGGTCGGAAAGGCTTCCACAAGCGGCGGATAGGCCTTGGCGAGAGCGCCGCGGGAGCGAATGGGCGCGTAGGCTCCCATTTCCGGGGCGTAGCGGGCTTCCACGAGGATGACTTCCCCTTCGCCGGTCAGGTCCCCGTAGCGCAGCGCGGCGGGGCGGTCGGCGGCGGCGCGGTAGCCGCAATTCAGCCCCCAATTCGAGGCGACCAGATCCAGGCGGCCGTCCTCGTCGAAGTCGCCCGCGGTCACGCCGTTCCACCATCCGGTCCACTCGCCCAGGCCGAGCCGCCGCGTGGCTTCGGCCAGCTTGCCGCCGCGGTTCAGAAAGACGCGGATCGGCCCCCATTCGCAGGCGAGGGCCAGGTCGGGCAAGCCGTCGCCGTTCAAGTCGCTCCAGACCGCCCCGCTCACCAGGCCGAGGTCTTTGAAGAGACGCGAGGCCGCCTCGTCGCGCCGCCAACGACCTCCTTCGCGCCGGAAGAGGGCCGAGGAAGCGGGCTCGGGGTAGCGGCCCGGCAGGATGCGCCCGCCGAGGAAGAGATCCAGGTCGCCGTCCCCGTCATAATCGGCCATGGCGAGCGGACCGGCGCTGGAAGCCTGGCCGGGCAACTCGTCCAGAATCCTGTGGGTCTTGAAGTCGTACGTCCGGGCCGGCGCGCCTTCGGCCAGGCCGTCCTCGTAATTGGCCGAGCCGACCATGAAGCCGGTCAGCCGCCCGTTCTCGTAAAGGGGCAAGGCGGCGGTCTGGTCGCGCGGGGTCGGCGTGTCGATGGGCGGGCCCCGGCCGCGGAGCCATCGCCTGCCCGCGTCATTGCGGCAAAGTCTCAACCGCCCGCCCGCGCCGTCCGGCAGGACAAGATCCTCCCAGCCGTCGCCGTCCAGGTCGCAGAAGGAGACGCCCGGGCCGAGGCTGCTGAACTGCCGGGGCAGAAGAGGCTGGCGGCGGTAGTCGTCATAGGGGGTCTCGTGATGGGCGCAGCCGAGGGCTTCGGAGACGTCCTCGAACCACGGCTCGGGCGAAGGCGCGGCCGCCTCTTCCACGGCGGAGGAAGCGGCGCCTTCGATCGAGATCAGATACTCCCGGTTGGGCAGGACGTCGCTCACGCGGCTGACCTTGCCGCCGGGCCAGCGGACTTCGAGGCGGAGGGGGCGCGCGGCCGAGCCGGCCGCAAAGACGCGGCGCGGCTCGTCGCAGGAAAGGTAGCGGCCGCCGCCGAGGATCTCCTGCTCCTGGACGGGCACGGGGCCGCCTAGCAGGCGCACGCGCGCGCCGATGCCGGTCGGGTTGCCCGGCGGTCCGGCCAAGGCCGCGCTCACCCGCGGCGCGGCGGCCTCGTTGCGGCACAGGAGCGGCGAGTCGCCGAGGCAGTTGAGGACCACGTCCAGGTCGCCGTCGCCGTCCAGGTCGCCCAGGGCCAACGCGTTGCTGATGCGCCGGGCGTTGAAACGCCACGCCGCGCTTTTGTCCTCGAAGGTGAGGTCGCCGCGGTTGCGCCAGGCGAGGTTCGGCCGCACAAAGGGCGGGTAGCGCCACAGGTTGGTGCGCGAGGTCTCCACCGATTGGCGGCCCAGGCTCCGGATCCGCTCCAGCGTGTCCCGGTCCTGCACGTCGTAGAGCATCCCGTTGCCCACGAGCAGGTCTTCGTAGCCGTCCAGATCCACGTCCAGGAACGCCTGGGTCCAGGTCCAGTCGGAGGCTTCCACTCCCGCAAAAAAGGCGATCTCGGCGAAGGTGGCGTCGCCCCGGTTGAGCAGAAGCGTGTTTTGAACCACGTCCACGCAATTGGTGAACCGGCCCGGAAGGGGCCAGACAAGCCGGTTGCTGGAAAGCTCCCGGGCCCGATCGGCCTGGCGGCGGCTGAGCATCTCCGTGACGAACAGGTCCACGTCCCCGTCCCGGTCGATGTCCGCCATGTCCACGCTCATGGCCGAGAAGCTCTCCTTTCGCTGGGCGAACCAGGGCAGGAGTCGGAACCTGCCGCCGCCTTGATTGATCCAGAATCGATCGGGCGACTGGAAGTCGTCGGCCACGTAGAGGTCCGGCAAGCCGTCGCCGTTGACGTCGTGGAACTGGGCGCTGAGCCCGTGATCCCAGGGCGCAGGGAACGGCCTTCCGGCGGCGTCGAGGAATCGCTCCGATCCCCATGGAACGGCGGTGAAGCGGCCCCGGCCGTCGTTGAGGTAGAGGACGTCCGGCTCGCCGAGTTCGATGAGTTGACCGCGCTCGAACCGGAGGCGGCGGGCGTTGGGGCCGGTGAACACCCATTTGCCGTTGACCAGGCGCATCTCGGCCCGCCCCCCCGAACGGAGCAGGGAAACCGCGCCGTAATTCGCCACGTACAGGTCCAGATCGCCGTCCAGATCCACGTCCGCAATGGCGAACGTGGTGGCGCCGGAGCGGGAGGCCAGGCCGGCCGCCGCGGTGGCGTCGGCAAAGCGACCGCCCCGGTTCAGGAAACAGCGCGCTCCGCCGCCCAGGCTGCTCACCAGCAGATCCGGCCAACCGTCTCCGTTCAGGTCGGCGAACGCCGCGCCGGTGC
>JAGHDA010000342.1 GCA_021160185.1 Verrucomicrobiota bacterium | reverse complement strand
TTGCTGGACGGTGGCGTAGCCGATGCCTCCCACGTGATAGCGTCCGGTTGCCTGGAACAGCGCAAACATCATCAGGCCCACCGGAAGCATGCCCAGAGCGTGGCGAAGGTATTCGTTCTTGGGAATGCGCTCTTCAAAGAAGTCCTCGAAGGCGTAAAGGGATCGGATAAACCCCGCGGAGGCGAGGCCCGCAAGCAGGCCCAAGAGCAGATACGAAGGCAGAATCAGTGGGTCGGTGATCTGAACGCGAAGCTGCTCCAGAGCCGGGATGGTAAAAGAGGGGGTCGCTCCGAAAAACCACCTCCCTACATAAGTGGCCGTGGCCGTGGCCAACGCCACCGGAACGAGGGTGCGGACGCTGATTTCATGCAGGATGATCTCCGCGGCAAAAAGGATCCCGCCGATCGGGGTGTTGAAGGTGGCGGCGATGCCGCCGCCCGCGCCTGAGGCGATGAGCGTAACGCGCTGCCAAGCGGGAATCCGCAGCCATTGGCCGACGCTCGAACCGAACGCCGAACCCATTTGGATGATCGGCCCTTCCCGGCCCACCGATCCGCCCGAGCCAATGCACAAGGCCGAGGCCAGCGCCTTGATCAGGACCACGATCGGCCGGATGACGCCCTTGTTGTAGTACACCGCGTCGATCACCTCGGGCACCCCGTGGCCCTTGGCTTCCGGCGCGAATCGGCGCGTCAGCCAAACCACGGCCAGGCCGCCGAGCACGGGAACCGCAATGATCGCCGGGCCCCAAGGGCTGGGCGGGGTGTGGGCGTTGGCATTGTAAAGGATGGAAGGCTCTCCCAGAAAGAAGAGGTTGTGGAACAATCCGATGAGCCAACGAAAGAGCGCAGAAACCACGCCGGCGGCGACGCCGACAAAAACGGCCAGGGCGCATACAGCCGTTTGACCGATTGGTCTGCCTGGTCGTTCTCGCTCGGTCTGCGTTGCGTCCGAAGCCTCCACAGCCGAGGCGAGGATACCTCGGTTTTCCCCGGCGATCCAGCTTCCGCGGGCGCCGTTCCGGGCCGAATCGGCGCGCAAGCCGGGTTGCGCTGGGGCCGAGCGTTGCTAGAGTGGCGTTTGTCGGGCAAGAAAAGCAGGAGGCAGGCTATGCATGAAAAAAGCGTTGAATTATTGAACAAGGCGGCGGCGGCCGAGCTGCTCGCCGTCCACCAGTACATGTATTTTCACTTCCATTGCGACGATCAGGGATTGGATCCGTTGGCTTCCCTGTTCCGGAGGATTGCGATCGAGGAGATGGGGCATGTGGAGAGGCTCGCCGAGCGCATTCTGTTCCTGAACGGGGAGGTGGAAATGGCCCTGACCGGGGAGCCTGCCAAGATCCGCGATCCGCGCGAGATGTTGGAGATGGCGCGCAAGATGGAGGAGGAGAGCGCGCTCGCTTACAACAAATGGGCCAACGAGTGCTCGGCTCACGCGGACTCGGTCTCCAAGGCGCTTTTCGAGTCGTTGGTGGTGGACGAGGAGCGTCACTACGACTTGTACGACACCGAATTGGTGAATCTGAAGAAATACGGCGCGCAGTACCTGGCCCTCCAGTCCATCGAACGGATTAAGGGCGGGGGCGCTGCGAGCGCGGAATAAGCCCTGCGCGGCTGGTTTCTTTCCGCGAAAAGGGGCGGCGGGCAGGGAGGCCTTTGGGACCTCGTTTCCCGGAGCGGAGCGGCGCTCAGCCGGCGGCGTCGGCCTTGGCCGAGTGAAGGTCGCGTTTGCGCTGGGCCATGCTCCGGAAGAACTCCCATCCTTCCCGGCAACGACGCAGGAAGACTTCCTTGTCTTCCAGCATCGTCTTGACGATGCGGAGGATGGGCTTGGACCGCAGGTAATAAGCCCGGTAAAAACGGTCCACCGCCTCGTAGATCTCCTCCCGGCTCAGGCCGGGGTACTCCAGCGCCGCGTCCTGGAAGCCGTCCTGGTGCACGATCGCGCCTTCCCGGCGTTTGGCGAACCATCCGTTGCGCTGGGCCTGCTCATATAGCTCGGTTCCCGGATAGGGCGCGGCGAGGGAAACCTGGATGCTGAACACGTCCAGCTCCTGAGCGAAGCGGATGCTTTCTTCGATGGTCTCCGGCGTTTCCACCGGCAGGCCCAGGACGAAGGTGCCGTGGATAGTGACGTCCGCCTTGTGGCAATCGCGCGTGAAACGCCGCATTTGCTCCAGCGAGACCCCTTTTTTGATGTTTTTGAGGATCTGGGCGTTGCCGCTTTCGTACCCTACCAGGAACAAGCGCAGGCCGCAGTCTTTGAAGAACTTGATCGTGTCGTACCGCAGATTGGCTCGGCTGTTGCAGCTCCAGGTGATCCCGAGCTTGGCCAAACCGCGGGCGATCTCCCGAGCCCGGGGCAGGTTGGCGGTGAAGGTGTCGTCGTCGAAGAAGAATTCCTTCACCTGGGGGAAGATCTCCTTCATGTAGGCCAGCTCGGCGAGGACGTTCTCGGCCGAGCGCACCCGATACCGGCGGCCGCCGATGGTTTGGGGCCAGAGGCAAAAGGTGCACTGCCCGGGGCAGCCGCGCCCGGTGTAAAGGCTCAGGTAGGGGTGCAGCAGGTAGCCGATGAAGTAGCGTTCGATCTCCAGATCCCGCCGGTACACGTCCGCCACCCACGGCAGCGCGTCCAAGTCGGCGATGAGCGGCCGGTCCGGGTTGTGGCGGATGCGCCCTTCCTTGTCCCGGTAAGAGAGGCCGAGAATTTCCGAAAAAGGCTTGCCCTCGACCACTTCCTTGCAGGTGTAGTCGAATTCTTTGCGCGCTACCCAATCGATCGCGGGAGCGGCCCGGAGCGTTTCCTCCGGGAGGACTGTCGGATGAGGGCCGACGAATCCAATCACAGTCTCCGGCCGTTGATCCTTGATGGCTTGAGCCACCTTTGCGTCGTTGGCCAGGGAGGGAGTCGAGGTGTGGATGATCACATGGTCGTATTCCTTGGCGACGCGCAGGCACTCCTCGATGCCGATTTCATGGGGCGGGCAGTCCAAAAGCCTGCTTTCGGGAATCATCGCCGCCGGCTGCGCGAGCCAGGTGGGATACCAGAAACTGGTCACTTCCCGACGCGCCTGGTAACGCGAGCCGGCTCCGCCGTCGAACCCTTCATAGGAGGGAGGCTGCAGGAACAACGCCTTGCCCATAAATCCTCGATTTCTCGGTTGATTCTTGTAGCTGCTTGGCCGCTGAGAGGACGACGCCCGCTTCGCGGTCCGAGGGCCATACTGCCGCGGCGTCCGGCCCGCGTCAAATCCGCCGCCTATCCGGCGTCCTTCGCGTTTGGGGAACTCTTGGCCGTAGTTGTCGGGGCGGCTTCCTCGGGTTCGGCGGGCGTCGCGGGCCCTGCGCAGCGGCAAGCGGGCCCGCCGCTGCGAGACCGCCCCGGCTCTTCAAGGCTTTGCCCGGCGTTGAGCGGATTGATTCGCAGCCACTCGGGCGAGGGCTTGGGGCGGGGGCCGAAGTTGTAGCGGAGGTTTTTCCAAATATCAGCCGGCTTCGAGCTCAGCGCGCCGCTGGGGTCGTACCCGCAATGGGTCATGCAATTTTCGCAGCGCGGGTCCCGGGCCTTCCCGTCCGCCACGCCGTATCGCTCCCAATCCGTTTTCTCAAGCAGCTCGCGGTAGCTTCGGTAGTGAGTGTCCGCGAGCAGGTAGCAAGGCGAGCGCCACCCGCGAATGTTGAAAGTGGGGATCGCCCAGGCGGTGCAGCTCAACTCCCGAAGCCCTTCCAGAAATTCCTGGTAAACCGGGGTGCCGAAGATGTTGTAACGCCGCCCCCATTCCCGGATGTGGGCGAACTTTTCCCGCACCATGCGGCGGGTGAGGAAGTACTCCGCCGGGTCTTTCCCTTGCTGCTGGAGCATCGCCTGCTTGGCTGAGTCGAAGTCGTAGCCCGGCGAGATAGTGTGGCCGTCCACCCCCAGCGCGGCGAAATGGCGGAGCATTGCTTCCACCTCGGCCATGTCGGTTTCCCGATACACGGTGGTGTTCGTGGCCGCCTGATAGCCCGCCGCCTTGGCCAGGCGGACGGCTTTGAGGGCTTCGCGGAAAACCCCGCGGCGGTTGACCGACGCGTCGTGGTTCCGCTCCAGCCCGTCGAGATGGACGTTCCAGTAGATCCACTTCGAAGGAGCGACAACCGGCTTGGGACCGGATCGGCCTTTGCGGATTTCGGCGGCCTGCGTCTCCGTCAAGAGCCCCTCCGCGATCCAGCTCTTGAGCCGGGGCTCCATTTCCTGGGTGTAGGCGGACGCCAGGTAGTCGGCGATCTTGCGCCGCATCAACAAGCCGTTGGTGCAGATGTAAACGATCCGCCCTTGCTTGCGGAGCCCCTGGACCAGCTCCTCGATGTAGGGGTAGATGAGCGGCTCTCCTCCGCAGATCGAGACCATCGGAGCGTCGCACTCGGCCGCGGCTTCCAGGCAGCGGTCCAGCGGCACGATTTCTTTCAGGCTTGTGGAGTATTCCCGGATGCGGCCGCAGCCAGGGCAGCTCAGGTTGCAGGCGTGGAGCGGCTCGAGCTGAAGAACCATGGCGAACTGCTTGTTGCCCCGGAGCCGGTTTTTCAGGATGTGCCCCGCGATTTTCAGTGAAAGCGGCAATGGGAATCGCATAACGCTTTGGTCTTTCTCTCGCCTCGGGCTTCGTCCGGGCTTGCTTCAGGAAGCTTCCGCCGCGTTCGGCGGCGAGGCCTTCGGCCCTGGCGCGGCGGCGGTTTCTCCCGGCGCGGCCGTCCCCTTCGGCGCGCGGAGAAGAAGCATCGCGGGCGAGCCGCTTGCGCTTCCGGAAAACCCCCCGCAGCCGCTTCCCGCAAGCAGGAGGAGAAGCCCGATTGCCGACAGTGTTGCGCGGCAGTACCTTTGCACGGCCGAAGTATAGAGCCGCCCTTTCCCGGCGCAAAGCGGCAATGCCGATTTCCCCGGGCGGAAGGCGTTCAAGAAATGAAACGGACGGCGCACGAAAACAGAGGAAGGCTCTTCGCGCGACGCGGGCTGAGCGCGGCGGCGGGTTGGGCGGTTCTTTTTTCTGCGGTCGGCTTTTGCCTTCTCGGCGGTGAAAGGGGCGCGGCGGACCGAGCGCCCGAGCCGCGGACGTTCCGGCAGTGGGCCGAGCGGGAGTATCAAGCGGCTCGCGCGGCCTACCTGAGCTGCGGCGGGGCGCAATATGCCGCCGCCTGGAAGCATGCGCGGGCCTGCTTCGACATGGGCGAGGCCGCCCGCGACAACCGGGAGCGAGCCGTATGGGCCGAGGAAGGGGTTCTGGCTGGCGAAAAAGCCGTCGCCGCCGCTCCGAACCGCGTCGAGGGCCATTACTATTTGGCCTTGAACCTGGGGCAAATGGCGCGGGTCAAACAGCTCCGCGGCCTCTTTCTCATCAAGCGCATGGAGGCCGAGCTGCGGAAGGCCTTGGCCGCCGATCCCGCGTTCGACTACGCCGGGCCGGACCGCTGCCTGGGGATGCTTTACCGCGACGCTCCGGGCTGGCCGCTCAGCCTCGGCAGCCGCAAGCGCGCCCGGCGTCACCTGGAGAGCGCCGTGCGACGAGCCCCCGATTATTTCCCCAACCGCCTCAACCTGATCGAGGCCCTGCTGAAATGGGGCGAACGAACCGAGGCGAAACAACAATTCCCCGCCGCCCGCGCCGCCTTGGCGAAGGCGAAGGCCCGCTTCCGGGGCGTCCCCTGGACTTTCGCCTGGCCGGAGTGGCTCGCGCGGTGGGAACAGATTTGTAAGAAGTTGGGCGAAGATGTAGAACAAGCCCGTTGAAGGCCGTTAGGAGAAAGGAATTTAATGACAGCTCAGCATGATCATCGTGTGACCCGAACCGGTTTCGCGCGAGTCGCCGCGGCGGCTCTCGGAGTCCTCTTCCTCGGCTTGGCCGCCTTTGCCGCCGACCGGCAGCCCGAGAGCTGCGATTTGAGATGGAAATGGCCGGTGGGCAAGGAGCTGGTCCGCCGGCTTGTAACCGTTCAGGATCAAGAGATCACCGGCGCCGGCGCCGGCCCGATGCGCCAGTCGGTCCGCCAGGAACAGGACATGGCGCTCCGCGTGCTCGCCGCTCGGCCGGGCGGAGGTTACGAGCTGGAGATGGAGATCCTCCGGGTCAAACTCCAGGCCTCCATGGGCGGCGCCACGATTCTTTCCTACGATTCTGAGAAAGAGTCCCTCGCCGGGGCGGCGACGAACCTCTTGGCCCAAACGATGGGCAAGCTCGTTGGGCTGAAACTACGCTTCTTGACCAACGCAAAGGGGGAGGTCGAAGAGGTCAAGGGAGGCGAGGCGGCCTTGAAGCGCATCGAGGGGAGCGCTCCCGCGCCCGTGCTGCAAGGCCTCAAGAAGCTCTTTTCCAAGGAAGGCATCCAGCAAATGGGGCTTTTGCCGCAACACATGCCTCAGCGAGAAGTCAAGGTTGGCGAGAAGTGGCCGGTGACATCGGAAATAGAATTGCCCAGCCTTGGCAAGGTCCGAACCGATCTGGAATACACCCTTCGAGGAGTCGAGCGCCACAAAGGCCGCCGATGCGCCTTGCTCGAGTATCGCGGGACGATCTCCGGGACCAGTTCAACCGATGCGGCGGCAACCGCGATGAAGATCGATCTCAAGAGCGGCGAGATTCAGGGCAAAAGCTGGTTCGATCTGGAAAGGGGTTGGATGATTGAGAGCGCGGCCAAGCAGAAGATGAAGATAGACGCCGCGTTGATGGGCCGGAAGCTTGGCATGACCATCGATCAGAACATCACCAACACCTTGATAAGCGTCCAGTCTCTAACCCCCGCCAAGAAGCGGCCCTAACGGCCGGCGCGCCGCGAACGTCCGGCGATGTAGCAGGGCGCTTCGCCGAGAGAGAGGCGCAGCTTGCCGCGGCGGACGCGGAGGCTGAGCGGTTTGCCGTAGGAGTCGCAGCCCCCGACCGGTTCGACGCCCAGCTCCTCGATCGGGATGGAGAGGAGGAGCGGCGAGCCCGCGCTCCAGGCGGCCAGCTTGCGCGCCCCCTTGCCGTTTTCGAACAACAGAACCCAGGCGTCCTTCGGCCCTGCGGCAATCCGACGGAGAAAGCGAAAGCCTCCCAGTTCGCGCGCGAGCGTTTGCGCCGCCAGGTAAGCGGGCTTGGGTTGGAGACGCAGGTCCACGACGCCGAAGTTGTGCTCCCGTTCTTTGGGATCAGGGCCGTCGTCTCTCCAGTCGTACCAGATGGAGATCGGCACGCCGGAGGCAAGATTGGCCAGTTGTTGCCGGGCGAAGAAGGCGGCTTGCCGCGCTCGGGAGAGCCCGCCGGGGCGGTGAGTGGCGTAGCCCCATTCGCCGCTCAGGATCGGCAGGCGCTCTTTTCCCGCCGGGGCGTATTTGCGGATCAGCGCCCGGAGCTTTGCGTAGTCCGCCGCCGCGGTTTCCGGACCGAGCCTGTAGTTCCGGTAGGGATGGACGCTCACCGCGTCCAGATCGGCCAGAATGCCCGACTGGAAAAAGCGCTCCAGAAACTCCCACGGGAACCCGGAGCTGGCCGGGGCTACGATCAAGGCTTGGGGGTCGGCCGCTCGGATGGCCTTCGCCGCGGCTTTGGCCAGGCGGGCGTAGTCCTCTACATTTGGCTTGGGCTTCCAGAAATGGATGTTCGGCTCGTTCCAGATTTCCCAGATCACGGGCCGCCCTCGGAACCGGGCCGCCGCCGCGCCGGCCCAGCGGGCGAAAGCGGCGACGCTTTCCGGGCCCCGCGGCGAAGCCAACGCCCGGGTCGCCCGACCGGTGATGGGGTCGCGGGTTTCCACGATCTTTTCGTAGAGCGGGTTCGAGTAGTCGAGAATGTAGATTGCGCTGAGGCCGCGCCGTTCCAGCCCTGAAGTGAGCGCTTCATAAGCGGACCAATCATACGCGCCGCGGGCGTGCTCGATTGCGCTCCAGGTGAAGTCCATCCGGATGAACCGGAAGCCGCCCGCGGCGATCATGTCCAGCTCCTTTTCGTGGCCGCCGCGGAAGTGGATGTTGACTCCGACGCCCCGGGGGATTTCCAGGGGCGGAATCGCCGCTCTCTGCGCCGCGGCGAAGGCGGTCAAGGATCCCGCGGCCGCCAGAAGCGCCGCGCCGGTTCGGGCAAGGAAGATCGGTTTCATGCTTCAGCCTTTGAGGTTTTCTTCAAAACTAGCGCCGCGGCGAGGGCGGCCGCAAGCCCCGCCAGGCTCGCCGCCAACGGAACGGGGGAAACGCGGAAAGCAAACTCGATTCGGTGCGTTCCCGGCGGCAGAGCCAGCGCGCGCATCAGATAGTTGCCTCTCATGATCCGGGCCGGCTTGCCGTCGATCCGGGCGCGCCAATGGGGGTCGAACTTGTCGTTGAGCAGGAGGATGGCGGGACGCTCGGCCCGGGCTTCCAGGACGATGTGTTTGGGGCTGTAGGAGAGGAAACGCGCCTCGCCAGCGGGAGCGTTGGTCGCGCTTGGTTCGGCCGCCGGGTGGATCCCGGGATCCTGATCGAGCAGGACGGTCTGATGCGGATCGAAGGCCGGGTCGGCGAGCTTTTCGAGCGCCGCCCGCCCGTCGGCGAGGACCTGCCACCGATCGAAGAGAGAGGCCCGCGGCAGGGCCCCGGTGAATTCGAGGAGGGCGAACGGTCCGGCCGGATCGCGCCGGGTCAGGAGCGCCGCCGAGTCGGACCCGCGTTCCAGAGAGAACGGGTAGGCCACGCGGAAGCGGCGTTGTTTGGGGTCGAGCTGTTGATTGATTCGCTCCGGCCACGGCCCGCCCGGAGCGAGGAGGTAGCGGGTGTTGGTCAGCTCCCAGAGCCGAGTCAGGCCTGCCGCGCCTTTGCCGTAAAGGGCGGCCCGGTAGGCCGCGTTGTCCGCCGAAGGCCGAGGCTCCTGAACCACGTCCAGCGATTGAATGTTGTAGTAGCGGAAACGATGCTGAAGCCAGTCCCCGAAGTAGAGCTGCTGGAGCAAACCGTATTCTTGGTTGATCTGCATGGGCAGCGCGGCCACGCGATGTTGATGGGCGTCGGTCCGGAGCTTCTCAGTCAGTTCGGTCGGCGCGTATTTCTCGGCGAAGTTCCAGTAGACGACCCAAGGCAGGTCCGCCCGGTAGAAATCGAGCAGGAGCAGCAGCGCCAGGGCGCTCATGCCCAGGCGGCGGCGCGCGCCGCCGAACACGCCCGACCAGATCAGGACCAGGATCAGGATCGTCAGTCCGAAGAAGAGAAGGAACCATCCCACCTCGGTCAGGCTGAAGGCGGCGATCTTCGGAGCCAGTTCCGCGGGCGAGACCGCCTTGCGCAAATAGGCGATCAGGGCCTGCTTCGAGCCGCCGTACATCAACCAGCCCAAGACTCCGGCGCCCCACGCCAAGCAGAGGCCGATGGTCCAACGCCGCTCGAACTGCGCGGCCCCGGCCCACCATTGCTTGATCCGCTCCCGGAGGCCGCCGGTTTCCGCGAACGCCTTTTCGCTGTATTCCCGCCATAGCGCTTCCAGGCCGTAAGCGAACAGGATCACCGCCGCTACGCTGAAGGGGTGGAGGAACTTGATCGGGTTGCGGATAGTCGAGAAATAGGGGAGGGCGTAGAGGATCCGGTAGAACGGGGCGTGCCGGCCCCAGGCCAGCGCCAGGGAAAGGAGCGCCGCCGCGGCCCAGAAGGCGACCCAGCGCCGTTCGGCGGGAGTCAAAGGGTTGTTTTTCTTGCGTCGGAGGAGGCTTGCCGCCCACAGGCCGAGCACGACCACCGCGACTCCGGCGTACGGCCCGGCGCCGGAGTGGCGGGGCATCAGCTTGGGGTTGCTCGGCAGCTCGCCCACGCGCCCCCAGTAGTTGCCCCCGTCGGGCGTGTCCATCCGGTAGCCGAACAGGCCGGGAATGACGATCCGGAGCGTTTCGATCTTGGGCAGGCTCCACTGGGTGGCCGCGTCCCAGCGTTGGGTCTTGGTCTGGACGTCCTGCCCCATGCCGACCACGCCTTTGACTTGGGTTCCGATCAGCACGGTGAGCGCTTGGGCGGCGATCCAGGCCGCGGCCAGGGCCATGACGACCACGCGCGCCGCGCCCCGGCCGAGCCGATGAAGCAGCGGCGAGCCGGCCGCCTCGGCGGCGGTCAGGGACTGAAACAGGGCCGCCGCCGCCGCGTAGAGGCTGAGAATCGCTCCGCTGTCGAATCCTTCCATTACGCCGATTCCCACCGCGAATCCGGCCAAGGCGTCCCGGATCCAGGCCGCCGCGCCGCGGGCCGGGACGGCGAGGACGCCGATTGCAAGGAACAGGCTTGCTCCGGCCAAGGCATGGGTGCCCAACCCCCAACACGCGTAGGAGAAGAGGTCGCCGTTGAACATGGCTGCTGCGGCGGCGAGCCAGCAGACATACGGCCGGAATCCCAGTTGGCGGAAGCAGAACCAAGCGCACCAGGCCAGCAAGAAGAGGCTGGCCGGCGTATAAAGCTTGGCGAAGAGGTAGGGCCCCAGCGCCCACAGCAAACCGTAGGTGGCGCTGGGGAAAGCGCTGCCCACGTACCCGCCCGTCCAATTGAGATCCTGCCACATTCCCAAAAACGCCGAGGGCAGGCGCGCGTAGGCGGCGGCGTTTGCGCCGAGGGGGCCGTCGCTCGAGAAGAGGATCTTGCCGGACTGGAGGCTGGGGTAGAAGAAGAC
>JAGHDA010000054.1 GCA_021160185.1 Verrucomicrobiota bacterium | reverse complement strand
TCCTTGCCGCCGTTGTGTTCCTCGTGGGACTCCTCGGCCTGGCGGTGTGGTGGACGGCGATTTCGGGGCTTCCATGGCGGACGCGGCTTCTTGGCTTGGCCGCCGCGGCTTGCGCGGGCGGTGTGTTTTGTCTGTTTTTTCACGTTCGCGGCGTCACGGGCGATCTGGTTCCCATTATTGAGTTTCGGTGGCGGCCTTCTCCGCGGCCTCTTGAAACCGCGCCGCCGCCGACCGCCCGTGAAACGGCGGGCCGGCCCATCCGTTTCGGACAGGACTTTCCCGGCTTCCTCGGCCCCGACCGGAACGCGGTTGTGGAAGGCGCGCCCCTCGCCGCGGACTGGTCGGCCCGGCCGCCTGAAATCGTTTGGCGTCGGCCGATCGGGGCGGGCTGGTCCGGCTTTGCCATTGCGGGCGGCCTGGCCTACACCCAGGAGCAACGGGACGAGCGGGAATTTGTGGCATGTTACGACGCGGCTACGGGAAAGCAGATTTGGGCCTGCGGGTATCGGGCTCACTACGCCGCTACCCTTGCCGGCGAAGGCCCTCGATGCACGCCCGCTATCGCCGACGGCAAGGTCTTCGCCCTCGGCGCCACCGGCGTCCTCAGCGCTTTGGAAGCGAAAAGCGGCCGATTGCTTTGGCGTCGGCGAATCACGGAAGACGCCGGCGCCAAGGTTCCCGAATGGGGCTTTGCCGGCTCTCCGCTGGTGTGGAAGGGGTTGGTCATTGTCAGCGCCGGCGGGCGCGACGGCCGCTCGTTGCTGGCCTATCGCGCTGCCGACGGCGAACCGGCGTGGGCGGCCGGCGACGCGCCGGCAAGCTATAGTTCCCCTTTCTTGGCGGAACTGAGCGGCCGCCGCCTTGTCCTCATTTTTAACGCCGACCGGATCAGCGCCCATAACCCCCAGACCGGCCGGGTGGAATGGGAATATCCCTGGGACGCGCGGAATCCGCATGTCGCCGAGCCGGTCCTTGTCGCCTCGAACAGGGTTGTCTTCTCCAGCGGCTACGGCGTCGGAGCGGAGCTGCTGGAAACCCGTTTCGAAAACGGATGGGAGGTGCGGCGGATCTGGAAGTCGCGCGCGTTGAAAGCCAAGTTTGCCAACTTCATCGCCTGGCGCGGCTTTCTCTACGGGCTGGACGACGGCGTGTTGGCCTGCGTGGATCTGAAAGACGGCAAGCGCCGATGGCGTCGAGGGCGCTACGGCCACGGCCAGATGCTCCGGCGCGGCGATCTCCTTCTCGTCACGGGTGAGAGAGGCGAACTCTTCCTCGTACATCCCGAGCCCTCCGGGCTTGTGGAACTGGGCCGGTTCCGCGTCTTCAACGTCAAGAGCTGGAACCCCCCGGCGCTCAGCGGCGAAGCGCTCCTCTGGCGCAACGACCGCGAAGCCGCCTGCGTCCGGATCCCGTTGCAAAACGCGGCTTCCACGCCCCGAGCCCTCGGCGGTTCCTGAGGAGCGCCGCCAGGGAGCTTCACAAAATCGTCGGACTTGCTGTGCGGAGGCCGGCCGCCGCGCAGCTCCGACTTTCACGCGGTCTCGCTCCTTTCAATCCGGGCGGACAGCTGCTCCAGGGGCAGGGAGGAAGGCCTTGCGCGCGCCTTCCGTAAGCAGAGCCCGCATGCGACACTCTTGCTTCGGACAAGATCGAGATCCTCCCCGGGAAAGCCCCGAGAGGTTTTTAGTCCTCCAGGATCCGCAGCCCGGCCTTCCGAGCCGCTTCCAGGGCTGCGGTGTGTTCCTCGCTGCGGAGCCGGCGCGCCAAGGCGCCGAGTTCGGGCTCCCCTGCCAGGTGGGAGACTTCTCCAGCCGGGCGGTATTGGGCCATCACGTTGACCGCCGTTCGCGGGGAAACCTCCTCGGCCAGCCAGCGGAAAATCTGTTCCGAATCTGCGAGGTTGCCGGGCAAAACCAGGTGTCGCACCAGGAGGCCGCGCGAGGCCAGGCCGTCGGGCGCGATTTCCAGGTCGCCGGTTTGGCGGCGCATTTCCAGGATTGCGGCTCTTGCCGCTTCGGGATACTCCGGCGCGCCGGCCAGTCGCCGGGCGATCTCGGCGCTCCAAAACTTGAAGTCCGGCATGTAGATGTCCACGACTCCTTCCAGGAGGCGAAGAGCCTCCACGGAGTCGAAGCCGCCGGTGTTGTACACCACCGGCAGCCGAAGGCCGCGGCGTCGCGCCAACGCAAGCGCTTCGACCAGTTGCGGCGCCGCATGGGAGGGGCTTACCCAGTTGATGTTGTGGCAGCCGAGCCGCTCCAGATCGAGCATCATCGCCGCCAGCTCGGCCGCGCTTGCCGGCCTTCCCAGGCGAAGCCGGCTGATCTCCCAGTTCTGGCAAAACACGCAGCCCAGATTGCATCCGGCCAGGAAGATGGTTCCCGAGCCCTTCCATCCGCGCAGGCACGCCTCTTCTCCGTGATGGGGTCCGTAGCTGGAGACGAGGGCTTCCTCGCCGACGCCGCAGAAGCCCAGCTCGCCCCCCAGCCGGTCCGCCCCGCAGCGGCGCGGACACAGGCGGCAGGGGGAAAGCAATTTTTTCAGCGCTTCCGCGCGCGCCTCGATCTCATCGGGCTCCACGCGTTTCATAAACTTTGATCGCTCCGGGCGGCGGGGCCGGCGCGCCTTAGGGACGTTCGGGTTCGAATCGAGCGGCCAGGCCGTGTTTGGCTTGAATCCATCGCTTGAGTCGGTCGCCGTGTCGGACGCGAATGCGTTCGACACGGACGCCGGTGGGGGCGGGCGCGTGGGGATCGTCGGTGCAGATCGTAGCGGCGTAGGCGCGGCCGGGAGCGAGGAAGTCGAGCGTCAGGTCCAGCGCCCACGGCTCCAGCCCATTCATGCAGCCTAGGAACCATGTTTGGCCCTTGCGCCGGGCGACGGCCGCGCGCAGGCCCGGCGCGCCTTCCAGGACCTGCGTCTCATCCCATGTCGTGGGCAGGGCCTTGAAGAAGTCCAATTCGGGCGTTTCTGGCACGGCGGCGGGGCGGTCATACCAGAAAAGGAATTGCCAGGGGCTGAAGATGCACACCGCTTTGGCGAGTTGGTAGGCATAGGAGGCGTTCTGTCGCACGCGCGGGCTCATCCAGCAGATCGTGTTGTCCGCCGGCCCCGCCAGGAGCCGGGCGAAGACCGTGACGAGAGTTTGATCGTTGGTCGGTCGGGCCTCGTCGCCGCGGACGCCCTCCATCGTCATGAGGTTCGGATACGTTCGGCGAAAGCCGGTGGGTCGGTATTCGTCGTGGATGTCCGCCATGAGCCGATAATCGGCGCAGCGGCGGATGGCGTGATGCAGCCAGCGGGTCCAGCGTTGGGAGCCCACGCGCACAAAGCCGAATTTGATTCCTTGCACGCCCCAGGAGCGGTAAAGCGGCAGAATGCGATCAAGCTGGCGCTCCAGGGCCCGCCGGTTGACGTAGAGGATGACGCCTATCCCGCGGCTTCGGGCGTAGCGGATCACCGCTTGGAGGTCCAGCGGGCCTTTGCTCCGTTTGGGGTCGAGGCTGACGGTGGCAGCGTCGGCCTGCGGATCGTTTTCCGGCCCGTACCATCCGGCGTCGTACTCGACGAATTGAAGGCCGTGCCGCGCCGCGAAGTCCACGCAGGCCATGCCTCCTTGCGTGGTGAGGGTGACCTCGCGAATCACCTTGCCGGGACGGATCCAGGAAGTGTCCTTGAGGGCGCAAGGGTCGTTCAAGTTGAGGAGGAGGAAGTTGTTCTCCAGAAGCTTGCCTGGGCTTTCAGCCGCCATGACCACGCGCCAGGGCGTCCGCAGCGGGAGGGCGCCTTCCACCGGGCCGTCCAGGCGGCTTCGCAGGGCGTGAGGCGTTCCGCTCAGAGGGGCGAACTTCATGCGGGCATAATCCACAAGCTGCGCCTCGGCCAAGGCTAAGTGGAGATCTCCCGCCGCCTGGATCAGGAGCGGTCGTTCGCATCCCGGCTTGATGCGGCTGATCGGAACCTTTTGGTAAAGCCCCTGCGCCGAGTAGGTCGCCCAGGCGGGCCAGTCTTCCGGGAACCGGAACTCTGTGCGCTCAGCAAGGATCCGGGCTTTTTCCTTGCCGAGTTGTTTCAGAAGGGTGTACCGCACCGCCGCGCCTTCGTCGTAGGCGCGGAAAGTAAGGCGCGCCTTCCGGCCCAGCCCGGTTTCTTCCTGCAGATCGACGGTCAGCTCGCGATAGATGTCGGGGACTTCCGCGCGCTCGCCGCACACCGGTCGCCAGCGGCCTGCGTGGGTCCGCGCGCGCGCCTCGAGGATTCGCATGCCCGAAAAGAGCGGGCCGTCTTCCAGCTCCAGGCCCAGGCGGGAATCGAGCAGCGCGGGGCGGCCCTTGTAGCTTACGCTCCATGCGGGGCATCCCTTTTCCACGCCGAACGCCCGAAGGGAAAATCGCACCCGGACCACTCCGCCCGGGGAAGCCAGCTCGCGGCTTTCGAGGGCGCGCGCAGGCAGGGCGCTCGCCAGAACAAGGATCAAAAACATGCGGCGCTGCATGCCGCCCATCATGGCGGAAGACCGCCTGCAAATCAACTTTCCCGCCCGTTGACTCAGAAGTGATGACGCCGAAGCGGGAACAGTTGCGTCTGCAGGATTACCCCCTCCGGCCGCCATTCGCAGTGTCCCGACTTTTGGGTCAACAAATTCACCGTTGTCCGTTTCGGCCGGGAGTGATTTGATAGAGCTATGCGATTGCGCCGTTTCTTTCAGACATCATTGGGACTCGTTCTCCTGCTTGGATTGGGACTGTCCGCCCACGCGGCCGCCGGCAAGGTCAAGGTCTTCATTTTGGCCGGCCAATCCAACATGGAAGGTCACGGGCAGGTGCGGAGTCTGGAGCATCTGGGCGACCATCCGCGTTACGGCCATCTATTGAAAAAGCTCAAGAACCCGGACGGCTCGTGGGCGGTGCGTTCGGACGTAACGATCTATTGGAACGCGAAGGAGAAAAAGAGCGGCCCGCTCACGGTAGGGTGGGGCGCCTCTGAGCACGAGATCGGCCCGGAGCTGATGTTCGGCACGATCGTGGGGGATCGCTTCGACGAGCCGGTGCTGCTGATCAAAACCGCCTGGGGCGGCAAGAGCGTGTGGTGCGACTTCCGGTCGCCCAGCGCCGGCCCGATGAGCTGGGAGGAACAGCGCATTCTGCAACGCGATCATGAGCTGAAGCCCGGCGAGTTCTATCGGAGGATGATCCGCGAGGTCAAAGACGCCCTGGCTCATCTGGCGGACATCGTGCCGGGTTACCACGGGCAGGGCTATGAATTGGCCGGCTTCGTATGGGTTCAGGGCTGGAACGATTTCTGTGAATGGCATCTCCAACTGGACGGCAAGCGGGTGGGCATGGCCTTGATCGAGCGCTATCCCCACAACCTGGCGGCCATGATCCGCGATCTGCGGCGCGACCTTGGCGCGCCGGAGCTGCCGGTGGCGATCGCCGAACTCGGCATCGGCGGTCGGGAAATGGCCAGGCGCGCGCAGAACCCAAACGATCGCGAAGCGGCGGCCATGATGAAATTCCGCGCCGCCCAGCGAGCTGTGGCGGGGGACCCGTCGCTGAAGCGGGTGGTTTTCGTGCCGACTGCCGACTTTTGGGACACGCGCCTGCAGGAATTGCGCGAAATCAGCGACCGGTGGTGGAACGAAAAGCGGAAACGCGGCATCAAGGACACCGAGGAAAACCAATTGCCCACGAAGGCATTGAACGACGAGTATCTTCGGCTCGGCGGCCATTGGTATTGTCATTACAACGGCTCGGCGGCCAACTACTCTTTGATCGGTTACGCGCTGGCCAAAGCGCTGTTGGCGGAGAGCGACCCGAGCGCCGTCGACCGACTGGAGCAGGAACTTCAAACGCCGACTTCCGAGACTCGTTCCGCGTCGTCGCACTCCACGCTCCTCGCTCCCACGCCCCCGATGGGCTGGAACAGTTGGAACGCGTTCAAGAAGGACATTGACGAGGCCAAAATCCGAGCGATTGCCGATGCGATGGTTGCCTCCGGGATGCGTGACGCCGGCTACACTTACTTGGTGATCGACGACGCCTGGATGGCCAAGGAACGCGATGCCAACGGCCGTTTGCAGGCCGATCCGGTCAAGTTTCCCAACGGGATGAAGGCCTTGAGCGATTACATTCACGCTCGAGGATTGAAATTCGGATTATATGAAGACCGCGGCAAATGGACCTGCCAGCAGTTGCCCGGCAGCTTCCGGCACGAGCGCATCGATATGCAAACCTTCGCCGAGTGGGGCGTGGATTACATCAAGTTGGACAGTTGCTTTGCCGAGAACAACGGGCGGACGAGTTGGGACGATTACGCCCTTTACCGGCAGTGCATCGAGGAAACCGGCCGGCCCATCGTGCTGAGCATCTCGGATTTCGGCAACGCCGGCTGGGCTTGGGGCGGCTACCGCTACGCCCAGTTGTGGCGGACCTCGAACGACATTTATCCCTGGATGGGCTCCATCTATGCCTGCGCGGACACCTCCGCCGGCGATAGCAGGATTCATCCGGCCTTCAACGGCCTGTGGCAGTTCGCCGGTCCGGGCCACTGGAACGATCCGGACATGCTCCAGGTCGGCAACCTGAAACACCTCGACGACAAGCTCAAGCCGGTCGCCAATCGTGCGCACTTCAGCCTGTGGTGTATCCTGGCTGCGCCGCTGATGGCCGGCAACGATCTGCGCACGATGTCCGAAGACGTGCGCCGCGTCCTCACCGCGCCCGAGGTGATTGCGGTGGACCAGGACCCGCGCGGCATTCAGGGCTGCAAGGTCTTCGACGACGGCGATCACGAGATCTACAACAAGCCCCTGGCCGACGGAACCACCGCGGTGCTGCTCCTCAACAAGGGTCGAAAGCCGGCTGACCTCACCGTGCGCTGGGATCAGATCGGACTTTCCGGCACGCAACCGGTGCGCGACCTGTGGGCGCGGCGCGATCTGGGCGAGTTCACCGATGCCTTCACCGCGCGCCATCTCGGTCAGCACGGCCATCGCCTGCTTAAGATTGGCCGACCAGGTCCGCCGCTGCCCGCGCCCAAGCCGATGCCGCTGGACAAATACACCGTCACCCGTCCCGGCACGACCTGGTTAAGCGATCTTTACTACATTTGGAAATCAGGCAACGCGCCGGTGTATGACGGCGCTTTCGGCGGCGGACCGATTCAAATCGGCGGCCGCGTGTTCAAAAAAGGTTTCGGTTGCAAGGCCAAATGCTCGGTGATGTTCAAGCTCAACGGCCGGGCGGATCGGTTCCATGCCACGGTCGCTCTGGACCCGGCCTCGCCCGAGAAGGCCGAGGGCCGATTCCGGGTTTACGACGGAGATTTCTTCTCCAACCGCGTGTTGTGGGACAGCGGCAAGCTGACCCCCGGCTCCGCGCCCAAAACCATCGATGTCTCTGTCAAAGACGTGCAATGCCTGATGCTGGTCTTCAGCGGCAAGGATGCCCTGGGCCAGTGGGCCGGGGCGCGGGTGGTGGCGAGTCGGTGAGATTCGCTGAGGCAGGCGAGGGGCGGATGTAGCAGCGGCTTCGTCCAGCTCGCCGAGGAATTCCGTTGCCGAAGCTGGCGTGCCTGATCGGGCTCGGGGAATCGGCACGAACCGAGATGATGCGGGAGCCCGCTCTTCCGGAAGAGGACGAGTCTGAATGAAGAGATGGGGACGCCGCCTTTGGGCTGGTTTCGCGTTGGGCTGACGGCAAAGGTCACGGCCGCTCTTCAGTTCGGGCCGGTTTCCGAGAGCGCCAAGTAATGCTCCTCCCGTCCGCGAACTCCCCAACCTGAGCGCCGCTTCCCGCACTTCAAAGGCTGTCAGCATCGCGCGCTGGCCGCATCGAGCTGCCGCCGGCGTTGCCGAGAACGCCAAGGGGCCGCCGCGGCCTGTCCACGGATCCGGCCAGAAGATCCGGGAGCGCGGCAGACCGGGCGTGGCGTTCATCGCCAAGTGAGAGCGGCGGTGGCGGCTTGGCACACCGGCACGCCCCCGACTACGGTCAGGGCCGGTCGGAACTTCTCGATGAAATCGTTGACGACGGCGATTCGCGGTTTGGGGTCGCCGACCGGGGCCAACCGGCCGAGATCCTCGATGGAAAGTCCGTTGGCCGCCCGGATGGCCAGGGGATTGGCCTGCCAGACCACCAGATCGGCGAACCAACCGGCGGCGCCGGTTTCCGGGGGCGGGGCCAAGGAGCCTAGTTCCGTTTCCTGGCCGCTCACGTAGGCGCCCCACCAGGTCATGGCGCAGAGCGCCTGTTCCACCGTGAGCTGCATCGGGTTGGCCCCCGCGCCCGCTACCTTGCCCAAAGGCGGATACACCCGTCCGACCAGGTAATCCCGCGGATAATCGGGCGGAGGATCGGCGCTCTGATCGAGCCAATGCTCCGGATCGAGCTGGACGGGTGTTCGCGCCACGGCGGCCAGCACGGTAAGGGCGGGACGCGGATCACGCACGGCGGGCGGATCGGTGTTCAAGCAAAAGGGGACATCGTCGCGGAGGTAGAGCGGGCAGGGCATGTGGTGAGGCGAACGCGGCAACGCGGGAAGCGGCCCCCAGAAGTTGGGTTGTCCCGGGTGCGGCAGCTCCCACAGCTCCTGATCTTGCGGAAAGACGCCGGTGGCAATCTGGAGACCATCCAGCAGGAGCAGGGAAGGCTGGGTGCTGAAACAGACGTTGCGGGTCGCGGGGGTGGTATGGGCGTCAATGCCGTCGGCCGGATGGCGCAGGCGGTTGATCACGTAGGGCGTCACGTTCAGGAGATGCTCGACGCGATAGCGCCGGTTTACGAAGGACCGGTCGAGCGCCGCCAGCGTGGCGGCGTCCGGCACGACCGCCCGCCAGTGGGCAGGCAGATCGGCCGGGTCGGCGGGCAGATGGGCGACCTCGCTCTGGATTTGCCCGATGGCCCGCACCCACAGGTCCACGGCGGCGTCCCCGATGCAATGGGCGGCCACCGCGGCCGGCACGTCGCTTTCGGACTGCTCCTTCCAGATCCGCGCCAATGCGTCCAGGGTGCGTTGGTAGGCGGAGTTCACTTGTTCGAACAGCAGGCGCACTTTTTCCGCCATCCTGGCGGCCGGGTCGGGTTGGGCGGGATCGGCGGCGGGCGGATTGGTCATGTTGACGTGATTCAAGCGGCGCAGGTCGTCGGCCAGGATTTCTTCCTTCACCGATTGGCCGATCCAATTGGCGAGTCCGGCTTTCAGGAGGGTCCAGTTGTGACGCAAGCGCGGGTTGCGCCAGGGGCTGGCCGGATCGGATTCGCGCACCAGCCAGTAGAGGGCGGCGGATTCGCGGCTGTCGAACACCTGTTCCGGGTCGTTGGTCATGGTCGAGAGCCCGAAACTGTGGTTCCGGTTGGTCACGCTCCGGCCGTCTTCGGCGGTCATCGGCCAGGGGTTGGCGGTTTCCGGTTTGGCCAGAGGGGCGTTGCTGAGGAGCGTGCGCGCGCCGGTGCCGCCGTCGAATTGGATCTTCCAGCCCAGCCAACGAACCCAGCCCGGCGCTTCCGGATGCCTCGCCGGCGGGCGGAGTAGGTCGTTGTCGTTGGGACCGCCGGCCGGCCGGGCAAGGTCGAGGATGGCGCTGATCTGGTCGGCGTTTTCCAGGTAGTAAT
>JAGHDA010000105.1 GCA_021160185.1 Verrucomicrobiota bacterium | reverse complement strand
TCAGGGTGAAACCGAGTTGTCCCGGCCGGATGGTCAACCGCCTCGTTTCATCCCTGGAATTCACGCGCGCGCCTAACGTTTGCTGGAATTCTCGGCTTTCTTGGCCTTGATCCATTGGGATTTGGCCTCCTCTTCCGTCAACTTGCCGCTTTTCACCTGCTTCATGAGTTCGGCTCCCAGGGCCTTAAGTTCGGGGCTCGCCTTCTTGGGCTTCTTGTCTTTGCCCCTGGCCTTCTTCACCGCGTAGGCCTCCGCCAGTTTTACCTGGGCTTCCGGTTCCGTGATGGCGCCTTCGGCCACCCGGCGCCTCAGATCCGCCCGCAGGGCCTCAATCCGGGCCTGCTGTTCCCTCTTCTCAGCGTCGGCATAAATCGAGGCCGCTTCCTCCTCAGTGAGTTCTCCTCGCCGCGCCTTCTCCTTCAGCTCAACTCCCAACCGCTTGAGGGTGTCGGCCTTATCTTGTTCGCGCCGGTCGGAGCAGCCCGCGCCCGCCAGAGCCAGGCCCACGAGCCCGGGCAACAGGCGCGCGGCCAATGCGCTCAATCGACTTTTCATTCCAACGCGCTTGCGATTTATTCCACCGGCATCTTCTTGATCGCCTCACTGTCAAACGCTTTGGCGCTGTACTCGGCCAGCAGCGCCCGATCCTCGGCACTGTATGCGCCGCGGTTCGTCAAGGTCTTGAGATTCGCGTCAATCTCCTCCTTCAGACGCATTCCGATCGTCAGCATGTGGATGCGACCATCCTGCAGCGCATATCGAATGGCGGCGGCGGGCAGTTCCTTGAGACGGCGCTTGTCGAATCCGGGCACGATGTAGCCCGACCACGCGCCCAACATGCCGGCTCCCAGCACTTTCATGGCGACGATGCCCATTTGGAGTTCGTGCGCCCTGGCCAGGCAGGCGTTGCGCAACTTGATGGTGCGAGCGGAGAACAGGCGGCTGTGTCCGCGTGGCAGGTATCCGTACGCGAGCATGCACAGATCGAACTTTCCCGAGTTAATCAGGGCTAGGGCCTTGTCGAAGTAGTGGTGCGCAGAGAACCCGATAAATCGGACCTTGCCCTGATCACGCGCCCGCGCGAGGGCATCCTGGACCTCCAGGCACTGCTCGACAGTCATCTGCTCCACCCCCGGCGTGCCATGGATCAAGATGGCGTCGATGTGGTCCGACTGCAGCTCCCGCAGGTTCACTTCCACCTGCCTGGCGACCTCTTTCCTGTCCACCTTGGTGATGCGCCCGTCGGGTTTGGAAAGATCCCAGAAATCCACCTTGGTCGTGATGAAGACCCTGTCGCGAACCCCCTTCAGAGCTGTGCCGATAATCGCCTGGCTGTCGCGGTAACTGTAGCTGATCGCGGTGTCGAAGTACCGGACGCCTCTGTCGTAGGCGTAGCGGACCAGCTTTACGCGATCTTTGGTTGAGAGGGGATTGCCCCACACTTTGGGCAGCGCGGCGCCGCCGTAGCCCAGGATCGGCAGCTTCACCCCCGTCTTGCCCAACAGCCGAACAGGAATCGAGCGAGTTGCTCGGTCTTCCTCGGCTTGGACGGCCGAGCCGAGGTTGGGGGCAACAACAGCCGCCGCCGCGCGGACCATATGACCCAGCGCTTGCCGCCGCGACAGCCGACAGCGTTGATCTCGATTCGACATCTTCCCTCTCCCGGCCTACTTCGGCGTCGCCTCGCAATGAGGGTATCGGTAGTCGGCGGCCGGGTTCGTGGAGACGCGCCGCGTCGAGCCGTCCTTGAGTGAGTAGAGAAAGAGCGCGCCCTTCCCGGCGGTGTTGGCGTGGTAGACCACCGCCGCTTCGTCCGGCGTCCAGCGGGGATAAGCGAACCAGCCCGAACTCCTCGCCTTGTTGGCGATGACTCTGGGGTTCGTGATGGCGCGCTTGTTCACGTCGAAATCGGCGATGTAGATCGCGTGCCCCCACTCTCTGAACTTGTGGCCGATTTGGTGCTCGAAACAGACCTTCGTGCCGCTGGGCGAAAGGCTGATGCGACAGAGCAATCCCTGCCTTGCCAGCCCGCCGCAGTCGATCCGCTCATAACGCCCGCCGCCTCCGACCTTGGGGGTCATCAAGAAATAGCCCCAGCCCTGCGTCGGATGCGCCGATTCGACCAGGATGCGGCCGTCTTTCAGACAGGTGTGCGCCCAGGTGTGGTATCGCGGATCGCTGAGCGTGACCTCTTGACCCGGACGGTTGTCCGCCTTGCTCGCCATCACGCAGAAACCGCCGGTCTTGGGGTTCTTGCGGTTCCAGATGGGGGTGTTCGAGCCGTCGCGGGTCCAGGTCGGGTTGAAGTCGGTGTGGGCGCCGTCGGTCAGCCTGCGAAAGCCCGTGCCGTCGACGCGGATGACGCAGACGACCGTCTTCCAATTGGTCACCACAGGATCGTTTTTCACCCTGCGGAAGAAGACGAGCATATCGCCGGTCTTTGACCACGAGGGCTTGAAGTCCTCTTGTCCCCGGACGGGCGGGACCAGGAGCGGTTTTCCCTCCGGCGTGCCGAGTTCGTTGACATAGATCCTGCCGTCCATGTAGTAGGCGGCCATGTATCCGGCGCCTGAGCTTTTCTGCGCGGCTCCAACCCAAAGAGAGCCGGCGGCGAGAAGCGCGAGCGCGCACAGTCGACATCCGCTCCTGGGCATCATCGTTTTGTTCATGGGCGTCTTCATGTTCTCTGACTGATTCAACACTCTCCGCAGAGGCGCGGTTACAGAAAACTTCTCCCTCCGTGTCGCGGGTCGCTCACCGGGTTGCCGGGAACATGACTGAAGGCCGACCGGATTTGTCCGCCGGCGGCCCCGGCGGCTGCGGAAAAGGCCTGGCAGATCGCAACGCAAAGAAGCGGCGGGCAAAACCACCCGACGGGCCGGCAACCGCCCGGCTCCCCTACCCTGCAGGGTCGGAGCGCCTGAGAACTGTCCGCTCCGCTCCGCCGCCTCGGCGGCTATGAGGGATGGCTTGCTCCCGGAACGCGAGTTCCTGTAGAAACGAAGGAAAGCAAGGCAGCCCGGTGAAACTCGGACATAAACAAAACTCAGAAATCTTCGCGGTCCGTTGGTTCGATCCCCAAGCCGGCAAGGTCTGCTCCGCGCCGGCGCCAAGCGCCAAGAGTCGGGGGCTGCCTCTCAACCGAACCACAACCTCAAACGCGCCTTGAACCGAAAAGTCATGAGACGCCGATTCTCATTCATGACGCTGGCCTGGGCCGCAACGGTGTGCCTGGCCGCGGCCGCGTCCCCCGGCCAATCCCAATCAAAATCCAAGCTGCTCTTCGTGGGCGACTTCGAGCGCGGCGACTTGTCCGGCTGGCGCGTGTCGGGCAACGCCCCGGGAATCACCACGGCGCCTACCCGCGCCGGCCGTTACGCAATGAAAACCTCCCTGGACCGCCGGCACGACAAGACGCCGTATCGCACGGAAGTCTCCGGTCCGGGCAGCCGGATCGGCGGCGAATACTGGTATAGCTTCAGCATCTTTCTGCCGACGAACTACGCGCCTGACGGCGTATGGGAGATTGTCGCGCAATGGCACGGCGCGCCCGACTTCAACCTCGGCGAAACCTGGAGGAATCCGGTCATGGCGTTGTCAACTACCGACGGCCGCTGGGGGCTGGTCAATCGCTGGGACCCCAAACGCAACACCTTCGCGAACGGAAAAAAGGTCTATGGGGGCAGCAAAGCCTACGACCTCGG
>JAGHDA010000481.1 GCA_021160185.1 Verrucomicrobiota bacterium | reverse complement strand
CTCCAATACGACCCTGATCTGACTGACGATCAGCAAGCCGCCGTGATGGACCTGGTGGCCCAGCTTGAGAGCAAGACCAGCGAAAAAGCGGCTCAGACAGCGGAACCAGCGACCGAAGAAAGCGCCAATGAGAGCGGGCAAGGAGCCGCGGAAGCGGCAAGTCAAGCGGTCCAGACCGCGGCTGAAAAGGCGCAGAAGACCGCGAAGGAAGCCGCCGGCGCAGCGGCCGAGGCAGCCCAAAAAGCGCAAAAGCAGGCCGCCGAAACAACCTCCAACGCCGTGGAAGGCGTGAAGGAAGCCGCTTCCGGCATGACCAACCTCCTGAAAAAGTGAGCCAGGCGCGGCTCTCATCTTACGCTCCCCGGCAAGATCTCCTCGTCGGGAAGGGGAAAGAGCCGCCGGAAAAACCCGAAAAAATCCTCAGGCAAAGAAGAGAGGCATCTTTCCTGCTAACGCAGAGTGAGAAACGGCTTTACAACAGTCGGAGGCTCCCTAAGCTGGGGCCAGGATTTGGAGTTATGCGAAAAATAACGGCATTCGCACTGGCAGCGGCGGCGGCGGTTTTGTTCACCACCGGGTGCGCTGGTCCCGAAAAGAAACTGGGCCGCGGCATTCGAAACACAACCGAGTTCGCCAGGATGGGGGAGCTGCGCCGCTCTGTGGAGCAAGCGGCGCTCTTCGACGGGCCTGACTACGCCTACACCACCGGCGTCATCCACGGCCTCAATCGAAGCGTGCTCCGGACTTTGGTGGGCGTTTATGAAATCGCCACCTTTCCGTTGCCCAGCTACGAGCCCTGGCTGAAACCGGGCAATAAATTGATGCCGGACGCCTCTGTCGATCCCGTTTGGCCGGACAGTTACCACCCCCAGCTGATCGAGCTCCCCACTTTCGAGACCGACACGGCGCTGGGCTTCAGCGGAGGGGACGTGATCCCCTTCGTGCCCGGAAGCCGCTTCCGCATTTTCGATTACTGAGGCGCTCTGCGATCGCCTTGCGCCACGAGCGTTTCTGCCAGGCGTCGGTTCGCTCTCGAATCGACGCCTGTTTCTTGCGGACACAAGCCTTGGGGCAAGAAACAAGCTCCCAGACGCCATGCGGGTTTCCTACAAAACGCCGGCCAAGCTGAATCTGATCCTTCGCGTTCTAGGAAAGCGACCGGACGGATTTCATGAAATCGAGTCGGTCTTCTACCCGGCGTTCGAGGTGGCCGACGAGCTCCATGCGGAAAGGGGAGCCGAAGGAATCCGGTTTCAATGTGAAGGCGCAATTTCCGGCGTCCCGGTCGGCGAGGACAACCTGGCCGTCCGCGCCGCAAAACTCTTCTTCGAAGCCGTTTCGATCCGGCCCGGCGTCCGGCTCCGCTTGATCAAACGCATTCCCACAGGCGCCGGGCTGGGAGGCGGATCGAGCGACGCCGCCGCAACCTTGCTGGCGCTCAATGAGCTTTACGGCAAGCCGTTGGTCAAAGAAGCGCTCCAGCAAATCGCCGCAACCGTCGGTTCGGACGCGCCCTTTTTCCTCCGGCCCGAACCGGCGCTGGTGCAAGGCCGCGGCGAGAAAGTCCGGCCTCTTGGCCCCCTGCCGGTTCTGGAAGAACGGTGGGCGGCAATCGTGTTTCCGGGTTTCGGCGTCTCCACCAAATGGGCTTACGGCGCGCTCACAAGGTTTCCGCCCCCCGCCCCCCGAAAACCAGGAGCTGCCGAAGCCTTAGCGAAAGCGCTCCAACAGGGGAAAGACGCAACTTGCTGGGAATTGTTCGAAAACGACTTCGAAGCGCCGGTCTACGAAAAATATCCCGTCCTCTTCCTCTACAAAAATTTCTTTAGAGACCGCGGCGCCAAGGCGGCTTTGATGAGTGGAAGCGGATCGGCCGCCTTCGCAATTTTCGATTCCCGGGAAGAAGCGGAAGCCGCTTGTTCGGCGTTTTCGGCCAAATTCGGCGAGGCCTGCTGGACGGCGATCTCCTCCCTGCGGACGGGCGCGCCACGTTGAAACGCGGCCTCAAAGCTCCGCGGCAAGCCTCTACCTGGAACTCCAAGGCCGTCCGGTTCCCTGCCGGATCGTGTAATAGCGATTCGCCTCGAAAGGGCCATAAGCCTCGGCCTTGCCGAAAGGCCAACGCACGATAAGGCGCTCGACGCGCTCGACCGGGCCCAAGCCGTAATGGACGCGGGGGTCGTTAGTGGAGGCGTAGCTTGCCTGGAGCAGAAAATACCGCCATTGGGACCGCCCGCCGGCTTGCAACTCAGTAATTGCCCCGACCGCGTCGAACCCTTTCTTGTCCAGCAACCGGAAACCGATCCAGCGCCCGCCCCCCGTGACGTTGTGGAGCAGATAAAGAGGCTTTTCGCGGTTGATCACCACCGCGTCCACCCGCCCGTCGTTGTCCAAGTCGCCGAAGGCCGCCCCCCTCCCGGCGGCGTAGAGGACAGGATCCGTTCCGCCTTGAGGCGTCACCTCCGCAAATCGCCCGCCGCCGAGGCCGCGCATCAAGGTGTTCGGTTCGGAATAGGGCTCCTGCGGATCCCACGCTTTCCCCACGCGTTTGACCCGGCCGTTGGAAACGAAAAGATCCAGATGGCCGTCGTTGTCGAAATCGTAAAATCCCTGGCCGAAGCTCGTGTAGGGCAGGCTGGGCGCATTGGGCCCCCGCGGAGCGATCAGGTCGACGAAATAATCGTTCGTCCGGTAGTAAAGCCGGTTCATTTCGCCGACCAAGTGGGTGATAAACAGATCGAAAACTCCTCGCTCGAACGTGTCCACCACGCTGATGCCCATGCTCGCCTCCGGCAGGCCCATGCCGTTGACGGCGCAGCCGCGAGGCATCGCTTCATTGACGAAGGTCCCGTCGCCGCGGTTCACCCACAGAAGGTTCGGCGTGGCGTCGTCGGCCACGTAAAAATCGGGCAGCCCGTCGCTCGTGAGATCCGCGCCGACAACCATCAGGCCGTATCCGTAAGCGCTGCGAACGCCCGCCTTTGTCGTCACCTCCTCAAACGTTCCGTCGCCGCGATTATGGTAGAGCGTGTCGATCGCCGGAGCGCGATAGTTCACCGGCGAGCAATAATCCCGCCGCCCCCCTTCGCTGTAGCAATCCACTTCGATCTGCGGCGACCAGCGCACATAGTTCGCGATGTATAAGTCCAGCCAGCCGTCTCCGTCGTAGTCGGTAAACGAGGCGCCCACGCCCCACGAAAGCCCTGACACGCCGGCGGCTTCGGTGGCGTCGGTGAACGTTCCGTCGCCGTTGTTCCTGTAAAGGGTGTTCCGACCGTAGGCGGTCACGTAAATATCCACGTCGCCGTCGCGGTCGTAATCCGCGCAGGCGCATCCCATGCCGTAAGCGCCGTTGCTGACGATTCCCGCCTTTTTCGTAACGTCCTCAAACCGGAGACCTCCAAGGTTCCGAAATAGCTTATGTCCGGGGCGGTTAGTGTCGTTCGGATAGAGCGAGCCCGCCTGGACGCAGAAAATGTCCAGGAGCCCGTCGCCGTCATAGTCCAACAATCCCACGCCGCCGCCCTTGATCTCGGGCATGAGATAGCGCCCGGGACGGTGGCCCATCTTCATTGTGAAGCGGACCCCGGCCTTTTGCGCGATTTCCTCGAACCAGGGCGCGCCTTTTGCGGCCGCGGCGGCTTTCCCGGCGGGCTCTTCAGCCGCCGGCTCCGAAGGCCGCCTGCGGGAACACCCGGCGATCAGAAGCCCCGCCGCTGCGAGGGTCGCGGCAATCCGCGGGCCGCGCCGCAAGGCGCTTCGGCGGACCGGACCGGGCGCAGCCTCGCAACGCGCCGGTTTCTCAAGGAGTTCGCGGCTTGTCATGGTCGGCATGAGAGGCAGAACCTTGGGCGGCTCGCCCTTGCTCAGGCGTGACGGGAGGCTGGTTTCCGCTCCGAGTCAGCCGCCGCTCCCACTCCGCCAGCGCAGGATCGCCGGGCACAAACCTCCGCGCCTTCCGGATCTGGGCGAGGGCCTCGTTGGTTTTGCCCGACATGAGGCTGAGTTGGGCCAACCGCAGATAGACGGGGATCAAGAGCGGGTCCCGCTTGAGGGCGGCGCGGTAAGAGGCGAGGGCCTCGCGAGGCTGACGTAGGTTCCAAAGCTGGATGTCGCCGATGTCCAGGAGGAGGCGTCCGTCGCTCGGACTGGCCTCGGCGGCCTTGCGGAGCGCGCGAATCGCTTCGGCGTCGTTTGTTTTGGCCAGCCACGCGTTGGCCATCAGGATATACGGCTGGACCAGATTCGTGGCGGCCGCGGCGGCTTGTTCTGCCATCCGGATCGCCTCGTCGGGATCCTCCTTGGCCAGGCAGGCTTGCCCGGCGGCCAGAAGCGCCGGAACGTGCTTCGGTTTCAAAGAGAGGGCCCGGCGAATGTAGCGCAGGCCTTCTTCGGGCATTCCGGCCCGCGTGTAGGCCACGCCGAGGTTGGTCAGCAGGCTCACGTTGTTGGTGTCGTACTTGAGCGCCTCGGCAAGGATTTTTACCGCCTTGGAAGGGGCGCCGGCGCGGATGTATTCATTCGCCATGTCCACGATGTCCTGCCGCCGCTTCATGTGAAGAGGCGCTTCGCGGGACCATGCGTCCTCCATCGGATAAGCCGCGTTGTCACGGGCCAGGCGAAACTCGTAAAGGGCTTCGTTGGTGCGGCCGAGCCGCTGATAGGCCGTGCCCAACAGGTGATGGGCCGGCTTGGCGGATGGATCCTTGGTCAACGCCCGTTCCAAGAAGCCGGCGGCTTCGCGGATTTTCCCCTGACGCAGCCGGATCTCGCCTAATCCGGCGTACCCCCGCCACTCATCGGGAGCTAGGATCACAAGCCGTTCAAAAGCTTTTTCGGCCCCCTCCAAATCCCCGCGCTGAAGGAGCGCCTCGCCAAGCCGGTAGAACCCGGGCGCAAAATCGGGATGTTCCTTGACAAGCTCCTGAAAATGGCTGAGGGAGGCGTCTTGATCGCCCAACTCCCGCTCGCTCACGGCCAGGTAGAGTTTCGCCAGCGCATGGCGGGGGTCGATCCGGAGAACATTGAGAAATTCAGACCGGGCGGCTTTCCAAAGGCCGTTGGCGGCGTAGATCAGGCCGAGCTTGCCATGCCGTTCAGCGCTGCGAGGGGCCTGCCCCGCCCAGGCAAGCTTTTCACGGATGTAGTCGCGCAACTGGGGCTCGAGCCGCTCCAGGTTTTCCGGCGCCGCGGGGGGGATGGCCGGCGGCGGCCAAAGGGCGCGCCCGACCAGCCACAGCCCCGCCATCACAACCGCTCCCACGAAAAGCTGCGCCGCCAACCGGCGGCGGCCGCCCCCAGGGGCGTCTGCCCCACCGCAAGCTCGATCCGCGCTCTCTGAGCTCATCTTTACGTCCATCCGAACCCGCTCGGGCAGGCCTGGAAATGGCGGGCCCAAACCGGCCTCGCTTTCAGCTTAGAAGGGAAAGCCGGAGGCGCAAACGCAAATGCCGAACAGGAAAATGCCGCACGAGAACAAGACACGCTCAAGCGCCTGCGCCCCGCTTCAGAAACGACTCTGATTCGTGG
>JAGHDA010000270.1 GCA_021160185.1 Verrucomicrobiota bacterium | reverse complement strand
TCCTGAAGCCAGGCGGCTTTTTCCTCTGAACTTGTGCCGGCGACGACCTCGGCCCCCATCAGCTTGGCGATCTGGACGACCATCGAGCCGACGCTGCCCCCGGCGGCGTAAACGTTTGGTGGGAGACTTCGCGCGAGCCCGATTTGGAGGCCGCGGTGGAATCACTGAGCACGCGGGGCCGGCTGGTTGTCATGGCCGGGCGCGAGGCGCGTCCCTCTATCCCGATCGGGCCTTTCTACGTCAAAAGCTGCTCGATGGTCGGTTTCATGATCTTCACCGAGCCGCCGCATGTGCTGGAGGCCGCCGCCCGGCGGATCGGTCGCTGGCTGGCGGAAAAGAGGATCGAGGTCCCCATCGACCGGGTCTTGCCCCTTTCCCAGACCGCCGAGGCCCATCGGCTCCAGGAAGGCCGAACCCTCGAAGGCCGCGTCCATCTCCGGGGCAAACTGCTTGTTAGGCCCGAGTAGTCTCCTCTGCGGAGTCCTGCGAGCCCTGCCGATCGAGCCCCATCCAGCGAAGCGCGAGCGGCCTGGCCGCCAAGATCGCGCCGAGCGCTGCAACGGAAAGCCAACCCCGGACCCGCCGGAAGCGCGCAGCTCCGCCTTTCATGGTTTTCCAGACTGAGAAGCGGAAGCAAGGAGGACAAGGCTTTTCCTGGAAAGGGTCGGACCGACGGCCGGCGGGCCGCCGGCCTCCGGCGGAGGAAGGCGCGGGCAGGCGGAGGAAGGCATGGAAGTTCGTCTGGCGGGCTTCGAAAATTCAGGTTAACAGGAAGCGCAAGATATAAGGACACCAGCGAGCATGACAAGGTTTTGTAGAAAACCCCTCTTCTGGTTGTTGGCCGCGGGAGTTCTGGCAGCCGGCCGGGTTTCCGCCGCCTCTGTCAAAGTGGCGTGCCTGGGCGATTCGATCACATGGGGAGCGGGCCTGGCGGATCGCGAGCGCGCGGGCTACCCGCCTCTCCTGGAGCGGGCATTGGGCTCTGGCTATGTCGTCGCCAATTTCGGCGTGGGCGGAGCGACCATGCTTCGCGAAGGGGACAAGCCGTATGTGAAGCAAAAGGCGTGGCGGGAGGCGTTGGCGTTTCGGCCGGACATCGCGGTAATCATTCTGGGCACGAACGACACTGTGGAGAAGGGCCGTCGCAACTGGAGCCGGAGCGGCGCCTTCCGCGACGACGCGGCCTGGATGATCCGCCGGTTGCGGGAGGCCAACAAGCGCGTTCGGATCCTCCTTTGCAGCCCGCCGGACATGCGTCCGGGGCAGAAAGGGCTTTCACCCCGGCGGTCGCGGAATTTGAAGGAGCGCCGGCCGCGCCTGGCGAAGATTCGGGAATGGCTTCGGGAGGCGGCAGTTCGGGAGAACGCGGAGTTTGTCGACCTGTGGTTCGCCGTGTGGGGGGAGGATCGAACGATTGACGGCGTCCATCCGACCCCCCTTGGCGTCAAGGCGATCGTCCGGCGGTTGAGCGAGGCGATCGAGACGGAGTGGGACGATTCGTTTCGCCTGCGCCTGCCGGATCCGGTCTCGCCGAAGCCGGTTTCTTTCCACGGCTATCGGGCTTGGGAGTTTCGGCTTGAGGACGCGCTGTGCCGGGCGGCGCGTCCGGTCCGGACGGCGAGAGGCGCGCCCTGGATCTGGCGGGCGCGGTTTTGGGACCATCAACCCCAGGCGGACCTGGCGTTGTTGGAGCGGGGCTTTCACGTCGCCTACTGCGATGTGTCCAATCTCTACGGCGCGCCGCAAGCGGTGGAGCGTTGGAATCGCTTTTATGCCTTCATGCGCCGGCTCGGCTTTGACGCCAGGCCTTTCCTGGAAGGCATGAGCCGCGGAGGGCTGATCATCCACAACTGGGCGGCCGCCAACCCCCGCAAGGTCTCCGGCCTTTACGGGGACAACCCGGTCTTGGACATCCGGAGCTGGCCGGGCGGTTTCGGCAAAGGCAAGGGGAGCCCTGCCGACTGGCGGCGCTGCATGGAAGTGTACGGGCTGAGCTCCGTGGAGGAGGTTGCTCGGCGGCGGGTCAATCCGCTGGATCGTCTTGAACCCCTTGCCAGGGCCGGCGCGCCGATCCTTTACATTCTCGGCATGGCGGACACGGTGGTTCCCCCTGCGGAGAACGCGGAGATCGCCGTCAAGGAGTATCGCCGGCTCGGCGGGCGCGTGGAGGTGATCCGCAAGCCGGGCATGGGTCATCATCCCCACAGCTTGCCTAATCCGCAACCCATCGTGGATTTCGTCCTCCGCGCCACGGGGCGAGCGCCCTCATCGCCGGCGAAAGAGCCTGCCGCGGCGAGGCCGGACAAGCTTCAGGAATCCGCCGCCGCGCCCTCGCCTGAGGGCCTGTGGTTTGATGCGCGTTTTCGTTATGAGCCGCTTCAAGGGCTCGAGATGGAGGAGGGCGTGACCCGGCGGGATCCGAGCGACATCATCCGCTGGCGCGGCAAGTATTACCTTTGGTACACGAAGACGCGGCGGGGCTTCAGCGGGTACAACGCTTCCATCTGGCAGGCTGTTTCCTCCGACGGGCGCCATTGGCGCGAGATGGGCGAGGCCTTGCCGCGCGGCAAGGCGGGAGCGTGGGATGCTTGGAGCGTATTCACGCCCAACATTCTCAAGGCGCGCGGCAAGTTCTACCTCTTCTACACCGGCGTGCGGCCCACGCCGGGGAACCGGGGCGGCGTTTTTGAGAACAACTCCACCACGGACATCACGGC
>JAGHDA010000435.1 GCA_021160185.1 Verrucomicrobiota bacterium | reverse complement strand
CCTTGCGGGCGGCCGAGGCCTACGCCTTGTGGCTGGGGGTCTCGGTGCAGAACTGGATGGCCGAGTCGTACTTCACCCTGGTGGTGATGTTCATGCTCGCTATGGGGCTCGGCTTCGAGATGCCGGTGGTCCTCCTCGCCTTGGTCAAGCTGGGGATTCTGGACTACTCCCAGCTCATGGCGGCCAGGAAATACATGGTGGTGATTTGCCTTGTTGTGGGCGCTATGCTGACGCCTCCGGACGTGGTGACCCAAATCCTCATGGCGTTGCCCCTGATGATTCTTTTTGAAGTGACGATTTGGATCGCCCGCTACTGGCGTTGGCGGGAGAAGAAGCAGACGGAGGCCCAGGAAGCCTCCTAGTCTCCGAAGCGCCGCCCGGCCGGTTTGCACGGAGCGGAACAGGACTTTTCTTCGGCGCTTCCTTTTCGCAACATAGCGTTTCCCATGGCGCGCGAAGGGCGTCTCACACCGATGATGGCGCAGTACCGCAAAATCAAGAGCGGGCTGCCGCCGGACACGTTGCTGCTGTTTCGCCTGGGGGATTTTTACGAGATGTTCTACGAGGACGCCGTGGAGGGGGCCAGAATCCTCAACGTGGCCCTCACTCGCCGCGGCCAGGCCCCGATGTGCGGCATTCCTTACCACGCGGCCGCTTCATATATCGGGCGGCTTCTCCGCGCCGGCCGACGCGTGGCTGTGTGCGACCAGGTTGAGGAGGCCCGCCCCGGCAAGTTGGTGCGGCGGGAGGTTACCCAAATCCTCAGCCCTGGGGCGCACTTCGACGAGCGCATGCTGGCCGGAGACCGGAACAACTTCCTGGCCTGTGTTTGCCGCGCGGGAAAGAGCTACGGCCTGGCGCTTGTGGATTTGACCACCGGAGAGCTGCGCGTCACAGAAACGGAAAAGGCCGAGGATTTGCTGGAAGAGCTCCAGCGCGCGCGGCCTTCGGAAGTTGTTTGCCCGAGCGAACAGCAGGAGCTGATCGAGCTGCTCCGCCCCGAGTTTCGGATTCTGAATCCTTATGAGGATTGGGCCTTCGCTCCCGAGACGGCCGGCCCCGCTTTGATGGAACGCTTCGGCGTCCGCACGTTGGACGGATACGGGCTTCGCGGTCGACCCGCAGCCGTCGGCGCGGCCGGCGCGGCGCTTCACTACCTGGCCCATCAACTCCGGCGGGATGTGAGCCACATCACCGAGGCAAGGTTTTATCGAGCCTCGGACTGTCTGGCGACGGACGTCCAGACGTTGCGAAACCTCGAGGTTCTTGAGCCGCTCCGGCGGGACGCCCCGCGCAACGCGTCGCTTTTCGGCGTGCTGAACCGCACGGCCACTCCGATGGGCGCGCGGCGGATGCGGGATTGGCTCGCCCGCCCTTTAGGGAACGCGGCCGAAATCATCCGCCGGCACGACGCGGTGGAGGCGTTCCTTGGCCGGCCGGACATGTTGGAGGAGCTTCGCCGGGTCATGGACCGTTCCGGAGACATGGAGCGCACCTTGGGGCGGCTGAGCGCCGGTCAGGGCGGTCCTCGGGATCTTGCCGCGTTGCGGCTTGCGCTCGAGCGGCTTCCTAAAATCCGCAACGCGCTCGCGGAGCTCAATCGGGAGGCGGACTCGGCTCCGGAGGGCGCGTTGTTCCGCGAAGAGCGCGAAGCGTCCGAGCCGAGCCTGCTTCGCGAGCTGGAGGCTCAGCTCGAGCCTTGCCCCGAGCTGGCCGATCTGCTTGCCCGCGCGGTGGTGGAGGAGCCGCCGGCCGCGCTCAAGGAGGGCGGCTTCATCCGGGACGGATTCGACGAGCGGCTCGACGAGCTGCGCCGCGCCTCCCGCGAGGGCAAGAAATGGATCGCCGAACTCCAGCAAAGAGAAATCGCCCGCACCGGCATCCAGTCGCTCAAAATCCGTTTCAACGCCGTTTTCGGGTACTACATCGAGATCACCAAGGCCAACCTGGCCAAGGCGCCCGCCGATTACATCCGCAAGCAAACCGTGGCCAACGGAGAGCGGTACGTGACGCCCGAGCTGAAGGAGATGGAGGCGAAAATCCTGGGGGCCGAGGAACGGGCGGCGCGCCTGGAGCAGGAGCTTCTCAAGGAGTTGCGCGAGGAGGTCCTTCGCCGATTGCCCGCGCTTCAGCGGGCGGCGCGCGCCTTGGGGGCGCTGGACGCGTTGGCGGCTTTCGCCGAAACGGCGCGCCTCTACGACTACTGCCGGCCCGTCGTCCGCGACGAAGGAGCGCTGGAAATCCGCGACGGCCGGCATCCTGTCCTGGAACAGACCATGGCCGAAGAGCGCTTTGTGCCCAACGACGCGGAGCTGGGCCGGGAAACTCAGATCGCCGTGATTACCGGCCCCAACATGGCCGGCAAAAGCACCTATATCCGGCAAGTCGCATTGCTGACCCTGATGGCTCATGCTGGCTCGTTTGTGCCGGCTCGATCGGCGCGGATCGATTTGGTGGATCGTCTGTTTACGCGGATCGGAGCGAGCGACGATCTCTCCCGAGGCCAGTCCACGTTCATGGTCGAGATGAGCGAAACGGCCAATATCCTCCGCCACGCCACGGCCCGGAGCCTGGTGATCCTGGATGAAGTGGGCCGGGGCACCAGCACCTTCGACGGCCTGAGCCTGGCCTGGAGCATAGTCGAGCATCTGCACAATCAAGTCGGAGCCAAGACGCTCTTCGCCACGCACTACCATGAGCTGACCGAGTTGGCGCGCCGCCTCCCGCGGGTGCGCAACTACAATGTGGCGGTTCGGGAGTGGAAGGATCAGGTGGTGTTTTTGCACAAGATTGTTGAGGGGGCGGCGGATAAGAGCTACGGCATTCATGTGGCCCGGTTGGCCGGAGTGCCGCGGCCGGTCATCGAGCGGGCCAAGGAGATCCTCGCCAACTTGGAGGAGGCCGAGCTGAATCTTGCGGCCGGCGCGCGCCGCGGCGCCCGCCGTCCCAGCCGGGAGGCTCTCCGCGAAGCGCCGCCTTCGCCGCAGTTGGATCTGTTTGCGGACTGGAGTTCGTAGGGTCGGCCGGGGAAAGCTTCGAAAGAGCGGGCGCACGGCAGGGAAACCGGCGCGGGCGCAAAGTGTCATGAAACACACATACGAAGAATTGGCCGGAATGATCGATCATTCCTTGCTGCATCCTGCGCTGACCGACGCCCAGATCGAGGAGGGCTGCCGCCTGGCTGCGAGATATCGGGTCGCGTCGGTGTGCGTCAAACCCGCCGCGGTTCCTCTGGCCGCCGCCGCCCTTGCCGGAACGGGCGTGCGCGTGGGCGCGGTGGCCGGCTTTCCCCACGGAAGCGGGACGACGCGCGTCAAGCGCTTTGAAATCGAGGCCGCCTGCGAGGACGGCGCGCAGGAGGTGGACGCGACGGTCAATGTCGGCAAGGTCCTTGGCGGACAATGGGATTATGTGGAGAAAGAGCTCCGCGCGCTCTGCGAAGCGGCGCATGCCGCAGGCGCGATCATCAAGATCATCTTCGAAACCGATTTCCTGCCGGATGATGAGACCAAGATCCGGCTTTGTCGGGCGTCCGCGGACGCGGGGGCGGATTTCGTAAAGACTTCCACCGGTTTCGGCTTTGTGCGCGGTCCGGACGGCCGCTACGGCTATCGCGGCGCCACGGAGCGCGACATCCGCCTGATGCGCGCCCACTGCCCGTCGCGGGTCGGCGTCAAAGCGGCCGGAGGCGTGCGGGATCTGGACGCGTTGATTCGAATGCGGGAAGCGGGAGCAAGCCGATGCGGGGCCACCGCCACCGCGGCGATTCTGGATGAATATCGCCGCCGGGCCGGGCCGAGGCGGGGTCAACGGGTTGAGGCGGCCGCGCGGGCGGTGATTTCGAGCATGCGGTCGATGGGCTTGCGGGCGCGCTCGATCAGGTCCGGCTCCAGCTCGATCCGAGGCGCCTGCCGCCGCATGCAGTCGCGCAGTTTCTCCAACGTGTTCAGCTTCATGTAGCGGCATTCGTTGCAGGCGCACCGCTCGGTGGGCGCGGGGATGAAGACCTTGTCGGGGCACTCCTTCTTGAGCCGGTGGATCATGCCCGGCTCGGTGGCCACCACGAAGGCCTTGGCCGGCGAGCGCTTGCAATAGGCGATCATCCCTTCGGTGGAGCAGACTTCATCGGCCAACTCGCGGACGGAGCGCACGCATTCAGGGTGGGCCACCACGCGCGCGTCCGGATGCTCTTTCTTGATCGCCTGGAGGGCGTTGTAGGTCCACTCTACATGGACATAGCAGACCCCGTCCCAAAGGGTCATTTTGCGGCCCGTCTTTTCCATCGCCCAGCCGCCCAGGTTGGCGTCGGGCACAAAGAGCAGGTCCCGGTCTTCGGGCGCGGCGGCCACGATGCGGGCGGCGTTGCCGCTGGTGCAGATGACGTCGCTGAGCGCTTTGACCGCCGCGCTGCAGTTGATGTAGGCGATCGTGTAGAAATTGGGGTTTCTGGCCTGGAAGGCCGCCAGATCCTCCGCCGGGCAGCTCTCTTCGAGCGAACAACCCGCTTCCATATCCGGCAGGAGGACCAATTTTTCCGGGTTGAGAATCTTAGCGGTCTCGGCCATGAACCGGACGCCGCAGAAAACGATCACGTCCGCCTGAGCGCGCGCCGCTTGTTGGGAGAGCCCCAGCGAGTCGCCCACGTAGTCCGCAAGATCCTGGATTTCCGGGACCTGGTAGTTATGGGCCAGAATGACCGCGTTGAGTTCCCGTTTGAGATCGAGAATCTCCTGCGTGAGCGCGTCGACCTTTTCCGGGGCGGTTCGATGCGTCACCGACTCTCCACAGGGAAGATCGATTTTTTCCGGAGCCTCCCTCGCTTTTTCCATGGCCCCACTATAGGCCCCGGCAGGGGGCCGGGCAACTGCCGCCCGGAGCGCCGGCGCTCAAAACTCGATCCGGAGCGCGCGCGGGAAGGCGGCGTTCTCGAATCGGACGCGGAGGAGCTTGGCGGCCGGTTCATAGTCCCAATCGGCGAGCGGCGCTCCGGCAAGCAGGACCCGCCGCGGCCGTTCGGGGATTCGGGCCGCCAGGATGCCGGGGGTGTCAGCAACTCCCTCGATCGCGCATTCAAGGGCGTCTATCGTCAGTCGCGTCACCACGGCCTTGCAGGCCGCGAGCAACACGTCCGGCCCCTCCGGCGCGCGGTTCAGGTCGAGCAGGAAGAAGCGTTTCCCGGGCTCCAGAGGGACGCGGCGGAGCGTGCGCAGCTTCGGGTCGAACAGGTTGAGGAATTTGCCTTCCAGGATTCGCGCGGGCAGGGCGGGGTCCGCTTCCTCGACGCCGGCGGCGAGCAGCCATGGCCCTCGGCGGAGGATCAACGAGCTCGTTTCACGCCATGGGATTCCGGCTTTGAGGGCAAGCTCGCGAACCGCCCCGACGACGCGCCGGTCGCCGTCCGGCTCATAGGCCGCGCGGGCGGGATCGGCTTTCACCCATTTCACAAAACCTTTGCCCACGGCGTAGAGGCCGGGCGGCCGACCTTCCAACCCCAGGAGGCGGAAAAGATGCTGCCTGGGCGTTGCGAACCGGAGGCGGTTGGTGTTCCACCATTCCCGCACGCGGTTGTAGGGATCGCCGTCGTCATCCCAGACCAACAACGCGCCTCCTGCGCGGACCCAGGAAGCCAAGGCTTCGTGCGGCTCGGGAGAGAGCGGCTTCATGCCCCGATAGCTCAGGAGAAGGATCCGGAACGGATCCAGGTAGCCGGGCAGAGAAACGTTTTCCAACTGCACCGGGGTCAAGGGAGCGCCGCGCTTGAGCACGGGCAGGGCCAGGCCGTAGACATGGCTCAAATGGGGGTCGCTCGGCTCCGGATCGCCCCGCTCGAACATCAGGGAATCGCTCGCCAGCAAGCCGATTCCCTGGACGCCGCAGTCCCACCGGACCGACGTCTGATTCATGGCGTTGAGCGCGTGGAGAACGACTTGGATTTCGGTCGCATACTCAGGAGGGATGGCGCGACGTTTCCCGGGCGGGGCCGATCGGGGGTAACGCCCGCGAAAAACGCGGCGCGGCCACGGCATCGCCTCGTACCGCCAGACTTCCGGGTGGAAGAGCGAGGCCAGGACGGTGGCCTCCCAATTCCGACGGTAGTCTTCCCAGTCGTGATTGGGGTTGTCTTCGATCGGGTCGTGGAGGAACCAGACGCGCCGGCCGGTGGCGCGGACCAGGTTTTGCATCACGCCGTATTCGAGGAAAGCGGCGTCGAACGTGCGCTCCTTGAGCCGGCCGCGGTAGAGGTTGGGCGTCCGCGCAGTGCCGGTCCACACCTGGGCGATATAGCCGTCGCATCCGGCCAGGCGGGCGAGGCTGGATTCGGGGCTCACGATGCGCCAGTGCGCGTAGTTGAGGAGGCTGTGGGTTGGGACGTAGCATCGGACCCGCGTTCCGTGCTCGCGGTTGTAGGCTCGGACCGAGTCGAAGACTTGCTGGAGCGCTTCGCGGTAGAGGCGATACTTGAGCTTGGCGGCGCGCCAGCGGGCGTCGACCGAGGCGTGCGGCGGCTGCCACGGCTCGCCGTAGACGCGGCGCCATTGGCGCTTGAATCCTTCCGAGTATCCGGCGCGCGCCCAGAATTCGGGCTCTTCCAAATGCACCGCCAGCGCGCCGGCCTCCAGCGCGCGGCGGACGCCTTGGGAGAGGTATTTCCCGAAATTTTCTCCCGGGCACATGTAGTAGACGTCGCCGCCGTGGCTGATCTTCCGCCCGTTTCGCTCGGTTTGCGCCTCGTCTTCGTGGTTTGCGCCGTCGAAGCGGCCGTAGAGATAGTCCTGGTAGGATCCCCAGGAAACGCCGGTCATAACATGAGTCAGGTAGCCGCGTTCGCGCCAACTCTTGAGGCGTTCGGGCAGTGAGGGGTTGAGTCCGTAAACGATGGCGACATCAGCCCGCAGATCGATCCAAGGGGCGTAGGGGGCGGCGGTTTGGAAGCAGGTTCGTTCGAGGACTTGAAGCGGATCGGGCGGAAGCCGGAGCGATTCGGAGCCGAAAGAGGCCGCCGCCGCGCCGCCCGCCGCGAGAATAGCCGTCAAAAGGGCTGTCTTCATTGCCCGCTCATAGTAAGGGCTGCGTCGGACTCGGGTCAATCGAAGCCCTCGGCGGGAGGCGTTTCTTGCGGTTTGGGTCGCCTCTCTTCCAGGAAGCGCTTTGCATGCGAAGCGGACTAAAGGATGATAAGGGCCGATGACGCTGAGCGAAGCCGAAGTGGAGGGCCTTGTGGAGGCGCGGCATAGCCAGCCGCACCAGCTTTTGGGGATGCACCCGCTTGGATGCGGGCGGGGGGTGGTTGTGCGGGCGTTTCTCCAGGACGCGGAGCGCGTCGAGGCGGTTCCAGTTCATGAGCCGGACAAGCCGCGCGTCCGGTTGAAGCGGATTCACGAGGCGGGCTTGTTTGAGGGCGTCACGTCCAAGGCGAACCGCGTTTACGCCTATGAACTGGAAATCGCAGACTCGGCTGGCAACGTGCGACGGACGCGCGATCCCTATTCCTTCCTGCCCATGTTGGGCGAATTGGATCTTTACCTTTTCAATGAGGGCAAGGATCGGCGCGTTTACGAGAAACTGGGCGCTCGGCTTCGAACCGTGGACGGGGTTCGCGGCGCAAGCTTCGCTGTGTGGGCGCCGAACGCCCGTCGAGTGAGCGTGGTGGGGCCGTTCAATCGTTGGGACGGGCGGTACCATCCGATGCGGCTGTTGGGCTCTTCGGGAGTGTGGGAGTTGTTCCTGCCCGGAGCGGGCGAGGGGACCCTCTACAAGTTTGAAATCCTCGATGAGCGCGGCGGGACGACTGTGAAGACCGACCCCTACGGGGTTTACTTTGAGGTTCCTCCGAAGAACGCGGCGATCGTGTGGGATACGGACAAGTTCGCCTGGAGCGATGAGGCGTGGCTCGAGGCGAGGGCCTCTCGCGATCCGCTCCGCGCCCCGATGAGCGTCTACGAAGTGCACTTGGGCTCCTGGCGGAAGAAGGGGCTGGGCGAGTCCTTCGGCTACCGGGAGCTGGCGGGATTGTTGGTGGATTACGTCCGGCGGATGGGTTTCACCCATGTCGAGTTCCTCCCGGTCGCCGAGCACGTCTACTATCCTTCCTGGGGCTACCAGGTGACCGGTTTCTACGCGCCCACCAGCCGGTACGGCTCCCCGGAGGATTTCCAGTTTCTAATCAACACGCTCCACGAGGCCGGGATCGGAGTGATCCTGGACTGGGTGCCCGCTCACTTTCCCAAGGACGACTGGTGCCTAGCCCGATTCGACGGCACGTGCCTCTACGAGCACGAGGATCCGCGCAAGGGCGAGCATCGAGAGTGGGGCACGCTGATCTTCAACTACGGACGGAACGAGGTCCGCAATTTCCTCACGGCCAACGCGCTTTACTGGTGCGATCGGTTTCATGCGGACGGGCTGCGCGTGGACGCGGTGGCCTCGATGCTGTATCTGGACTACAGCCGTGAGCCGGGCGAATGGGTTCCGAACAAATACGGGGGGCGCGAGAATCTGGAAGCGATCGATTTTCTCCGAGAGGTCAACCACTTGGCGCAGACCGAGCATCGCGGCGCTGTGATGATCGCCGAGGAATCCACCGCCTGGCCTTTGGTGACCCGGCCGCCGTATGTGGGCGGCTTGGGCTTCACGTTCAAGTGGGACATGGGATGGATGCACGACACGCTTCGCTGCTTCAGCCTCGATCCGGTCTTTCGGAAGCACCACTTCAACCAACTCACTTTCGGGATGCTTTACCGCTACCACGAGAATTTCATCCTTCCCCTTTCCCATGATGAAGTGGTCCATGGCAAAGGCTCCTTGCGCGGCAAGATGCCGGGCGACGATTGGCAAGGCTTCGCCAACCTGCGGACGCTGCTGGCCTATCAGTGGTTGTTCCCCGGAAAACAGCTCCTCTTCATGGGCGGGGAGATCGGCCAGACTCGGGAGTGGGACGAGAACGGCGAGGTGGATTGGGGGCTGTTGAAGCAGGGGCCTTACCACGCGGGGGTGCAGAGGCTTGTGAAAGATTTGAACCGCCTCTACCGGGCGAAGCCGGCCCTTTGGGAAGCCGACCACGAGCCGGCCGGCTTTGAAT
>JAGHDA010000269.1 GCA_021160185.1 Verrucomicrobiota bacterium | reverse complement strand
GTACCGCCATCCCCCGCGGGGGGGCGCAAAGATTGCGGGCGCCCGCCAGGCAGTTGCGGCAGCGGCCGCACACCACATGGCCCTCGCCGCTGACGATCTGGCCGGGACGGAAATCGGTCACGTTGCTTCCCACCTCCACGATCTCGCCGACAAACTCGTGGCCGACGACCATCGGCACGGGCACGGTGGCCTGGGCCCACTCGTCCCATTTGTAAATATGCAGGTCGGTTCCGCAGATGCCGGTCCGATGCACGCGGATCAGCACGTCGTTGATCCCGATTTCCGGGACGGGCGTTTCTTCAAGCCAGAGGCCGGGCTTGGCCTCGCGCTTGACCAGGGCTTTCATTGTCTTGCTCATGGCGACTTTTGGGGTTAGCCGGGCAATTGGGTCCGGCGCGTTCATTCGGGAGGCAGCGTAGCGCGACCTGGTTCGATATGCAAGAGGAAAATTCGATATATCGAACAACGGCGATCCGGAAGTTGCCGCGGCGCTCAAGAAGGCCTTTAATCAAGCGGCGGATCGGGAAGAGAAACCGGTGGCGGAAAAGGAACCCATCAAGAAAAAGGGCCGGGCCGTCCGGTCCCGGCGCGGCAACGCTTTGCGGGCGGGCCGCGGCGGCGAAGAGGATCGCCTTGCCGCCCACGTGTGCGGCCGGGTGCGCGAGATGCGCCTGGCCCGCGGCTGGTCGCTGGAGGCGTTGGCGGCGGCCTCGGGGGTGAGCCGTTCGATGCTCAGCGAGATCGAGCGCGGCCGCGCCAACCCTACCTTGGCGGTGGCCTGGCGCATCGCCCGGGCCTTTGGCGTGTCGTTGGCGGACCTGGTGGAGGCGCCCGAGTCGGTTTCCGCGATTACTGTGATCCGGGCGGCGGATCGCGCCTACCTCTACCGCTCCGAGGAGCTGTGCACGATTCGCACGCTTTCGCCCCTGCATCTGGAAAAGGACGTTGAGTTCTACGAAGTGAAGCTCGGCCTGGGGGGAGAGCTGCGCAGCGCGCCGCATTTCACGGGCACGCGCGAGTTTCTTACGGTGCACAAAGGGCGGGTTCGGATCGAATCGGGTCGGGACCGGGAAACGTTGGGGCAGGGCGATTCGGCCACGTATCCGGCCGATGTGGCGCACGCCCTGGTGAACGCGGGGCGGGGCGAAGCGGTGCTATTCCTGGTGGTGATCTATCGGTAGGGAGGCGGTGCGCGCCGGCGGCTCCGAAGGCGGCCTCTCCGGTCAGTCGAAAAGCTGGAAGGGCGCGGACACATAGCCGCCGACCCAGAACTTCCGGTCCGTGTTGGCCCCGTCGAAGATCGTTCGACTGTAGAAGCCGTAGCGGATGCGCTTGCGGGGGGTGGTGTAGCTGAAGCCCGCCTCGATCGAGTCGTATTGTTCCCGGACGCTGCGGGGGTAGTAGAGCGTGTCCGGCGCCGTCCACCGGATGTTGTCGCCCGAGACGCTTCCCAGCCGCCGGTAGCCGACGTCCAGTTCCCAGCCTTTGATCTGCTGGAACAGGCCGACCCCCAAAAGGTACTGATCATTGGCGGTGGTGCGGTTCCAGCGAAAAGCCGCGTCCAGATACGCGCCCAATCCCGGCCAGCCGAAGTGTTTTCGCGCCAAAAGCTGGGGCTGAATGGAAGCAGACCTGTTGCCGGGGGCGAATGGGAAGCTCTTTTTGAACGATCCGGGCACGACCGCCCCCGCTCGGAAGACGAGGCTAGGCGCCCATTGCGGCATCCAGGTCGGGTTTTCCTCTCCTTCGCCGGCGATCTTGTAACGCACCCCGAAGGATGTGTCCATAAACCCATCGGTCGAATAGGAACGGCCCACCGGCCCGTAGTTGGCGAAGGCGCGCCAGCCCACCGTGGTGTAGCCGAAACTCAGGTCGGCGGCCCACCGCTCCGTCAACCCGTAGTCCAGGCTGATGAATCCCTGGGTGATGTCGATGCCGTACCGCTCCCCGTCGGGCTTGTGCCATGTGATGTCCTGATACCGATTTCCGACCCAGATGTGGTAGGCTTCCGATTCCTGGTAGAACGCCGCGGCGCGCAGCTCGCCCCGTTTGGGCAGGCTCGTCCATTGAGCGAAAGGCATGAAGGGCGCGTTTTCGGAACCGCGGACGCCGGCGGCCGCCAGGCAGAAAAGGAGGCCGAAACAGAAGGCCGACCGCCCTTTCTTGAGGGCTCTGCGGGGAGCCTGCTCAGTCCCCTGCCGGTTTGTTTTTGCGGACTCTTTCATCAGCTCTAAGCAGTGTTGGCTTCAACCCTCCTTATGTCCGTCGCCGCTCTTTGTACTGGGGCGGGAACGAACTGCAACTCTTTATTCTGCCCGGCGCCGAACCGGACGGCCCGGGCAGGATTGATTTTCGGAGGATCTCGCTTCTCCATGTGCGCGGGTTGAAGCGGCCCGTCTTTGCCTTGAGCGGCTTGGCCTGGGTATAAGGGGAGCCGGTGGAAGGAAACAGCCGGTCATTCGAGGCCTTTTGGGCGACGCCGGTCCGGTATCTCCGAGGCGTGGGGCCGGAGAGGGAAAAGCTCTTGGCGAAGTTGGGGATTCGGACGATCGGCGATTTGTTGTTGCATCGCCCCCGCCGGCATGAGGATCGCCGCCGGTTTGCCGCGATTGCCGAGCTGCGGTTGGGCGAGCCCGCGGCGGTGAAGGGACGGGTCGCGGCGATGGGAGTTAAGCGGCTGCGTCGGGCGAGGCGCTCCCTTTTCGAGTTGATTCTCGAGGACGGGAACAGCCGGTTGCATTGCCGGTGGTGGAACGCGCCGTATATGCAGCAGTACTTCCGGGTGGGCGAAGAAATTGTCGCTTTCGGCAAACCAAGCCGCCTCAAGCCGCCCACGATGGATCAGCCCGAAGCCGAGGCGGTGGACGAGGCGGAGCCGGAGGCGTTTGTCCATTTGGGCCGGCTGGTTCCGATCTATCCGGCCACGGAGGGGCTGAGCCAACGCGCCTTGCGGACTTTGGTTTGGCGGGCTCTGGAGCAATCGCCGCCTCTTCCCGAGCCGCGGGGCTTGCCCGCGCCGGAGGGAATGCTTTCTTACGATGCCGCGGTTCGCCGTCTCCACTTTCCGGAAAACGAGGAGGACGTCGAAGCGGCGCGGCGTCGCCTGGCCTACGAGGAGCTCTTCGCCCTTCAGTTGGAATTGCAGAGGCGCCGGTGGAACCTGGAACGGAAAGCCCGCGCTCCGAGGTGCGCCGGAGACAACCGCTTGATCCGCCCGTTTGTCGCCCGGCTTGGCTTCCAGCTCACCGAGGCGCAGGTCAAGGTCCTGCGGGAGATCCGGCGGGACATGGCCGGCCCTGCGCCGATGCGGCGGCTGCTCCAGGGCGACGTGGGCTCCGGCAAGACGGTGGCGGCGGCGTGCGCGGCGTTGATGGCAATGGAGAGCGGCTTCGACGCGGTCTTCATGGCGCCCACCGAGGTGCTTGCCGAGCAGCAGCGGCGCGCCTTCTGCGGATGGTTCGAGCCGCTCGGGCTGGAGGTCGCCCTCCTTACGGGGGAGCGGAAAATTCTCCCCGAGGATCGGCCGTTGTTCTGCGGGAGCGGCCCGGAAAACCGTCGCCGGCCGGTCCTCTATGTGGGGACTCACGCGCTGCTCCACTACGAGTTCGACCCGGAGCGGCTGGGGTTGGTGATCATCGACGAGCAGCACAAATTCGGCGTTTACCAGCGCACGCGCCTGCTGCGCAAGGGGCGATGCCCCCACCTGCTGGTCATGACCGCCACGCCGATCCCGCGCACCCTGGGGCTCACCCTCTACGGCGATCTGGACGTCTCGACCATCGACGCCTCGCCGCCCGGCCGCGGGCGGTTGCGGACCTTTGTCCGCCGGGAGGCGAGCCTGCCCAAAATCTGGCGGTTTGTCCGGGAGCAGCTCGAAGCGGGGCGGCAGGCCTATATCGTCTATCCCCGGCTTCAGGAGAACGATGAGGACGCCGGGATCAAAGCCGTGCTTCAGGAGCACAGCCGCCTCGAACGGCTCCTCGCCCCGCATCCGCTCGGCCTCCTCCACGGGAAACTTTCGGCCCAGGAAAAGACTCGGGTTATGCAGGACTTTCACGAGGGACGGCTCGCGGCCTTGGTCGCAACTTCGGTTATCGAAGTGGGATTGGACGTGCCGAACGCCACGGTGATGGTCGTGGAGAACGCCGACCGATTCGGCCTGGCCCAGCTCCACCAGCTTCGCGGGCGCATCGGGCGCGGTCCCTACGACGCTTATTGCATCTTGGTTTCCTCCGCCAAAAATCCTGAAGCCAAGGCCCGGCTTAAGGCCATGGAAGAAACGGCCGACGGTTTCCGGATCGCCGAGGCGGATCTGCGGTTGCGCGGGCCGGGCGAGTTTCTCGGCAGCCGCCAAAGCGGCCCTGCCCGGCTCAGGTTCGCCGACTTGACGAAGGATCTGGAGCTGGCGCGTCTGGCGCGGGATCGCGCGCGGGCGGCGGTCCGCGGCCAAGCAGGGGGCGGCTTGGCTTGAGCGGCCGCCTCTGGTATGGTGGATGGTATGAAGGCGAAGAATCTTCTCTGGCTGCCCGCGGCGTTGGCCTTGATCGGCTGCGGCGGAGAGAAACCCGCCGAGCCGCAGAAGCCGGCCCAAACAAACAAAACCGAGACCTCGGCAAGCCCCTTGACCGCTCCGGCGGATTACGCGGGCGCGGTGGGCCGGGCACTGCAAGTTTCCAAGAAAGCGGCGGGTCTGACCCAAGTGCAGACAGCCGTTCGGCAGTTTCAAGCCGGCGAAGGCCGGCTGCCGGCGAGCCTCAACGAGGTGATCCAGAAAGGCTATCTGGCCGGGATTCCTAAGCTCCCGCCCAACATGCGGCTGGAATACGATCCCCGCACCGGCGCGGTGAAGGCGGTTTCGACGCGGCCGTGAGTTTCGATCGGCCTGGAGTTTGAGAGCAAAAGGGGGCCCTTCGCGCGCTCCTTTGCGGAGCGCATGAAAAAACTATGAGTCCGCCGAAGCCGCCGCCTCGCGCCGCCTCGCGCCGCCTCCTGCGCTTGCTCAAGCGCTATGAGTGCCGCAACACCACGTTTGTGGATCCGGACGGCTCCTGGCCTCTTGTCTGGGTCAAAGCCCGGGACTGCGAGGTGTGGGACGCCGACGGCCGCCGGTATCTTGATTTGACCGCCGCTTTCAGCGTGGCCGCCGCGGGGCACGCCAACCCTGCTGTGGTTGCGGCCGCCCAGGAACAGTTGGCCCGGCTGCCCCATGCGATGGGCGATGTGCACCCCCACCCGCTCAAGGGCGAGCTGGCCCGGACTTTGAGCCGGCTCACCTTCGAGCGTTGGAGCCGCAGCCGAGCGGACGGGCCGATGCGAGGCAAGACGCTCTTCGGCAACTCCGGTTTTGAGGCGGTGGAGGCGGCGCTCAAGACGGCGTTGCTCGCAAGCGGTCGGCCGGGAGTGATTGCCTTCGAAAAGGCGTACCACGGGCTCGGGTATGGAGCGCTCAACGCGACGCACGGGAAGCTCTTCCGGAGCCCGTTCCGCCGCCAACTCCGGGAGTTCGCCGATTTCGCGCCTTTTCCTACGCGCCGGGAGGAGTTGGACCGGGCGTTGGATCGCGTCCAGACCCTTCTGGCCTGCGGCGACGCGGGCGCGGTGTTGGTCGAGCCGATCCAGGGCCGCGGCGGCATTCGCGTCCCTCCCGCCGGGTTCCTTCGCGAGCTGCGCCGTCTTTGTGACGAGCGAGGCGCGCTCCTGGTTGTGGACGAGATTTACACCGGCTTCGGAAGAACGGGGCGTTGGTTCGCCTGCGAGGAAGAAGCTGTGACGCCGGACCTGATCTGCTTGGGCAAGGCGTTGACCGGGGGCTTTCCGCTCTCCGCCTGCGTAGGGCGCGCGGAGGTGATGGACGCTGCCTGGCCCGAATCGGACGGGGAAGCGATTCACACCAGCACCTTCTTGGGCCACCCGGTCGGCTGCGCCATGGCTTTGGCGCAGATTGAGGAAATCCGCCGGCGCCGTCTGCCCGCCCGCAGCCGCCGCCTGGGCAAGCGTCTCAAGACGCGGTTGGAGCGGCTGGTTGCGCCTCCCGGCCTTGCCTTGGAAGTCCGCGGCCGCGGACTTCCAAGGCAAGGCCGGGAGGCGCAACCAGCCGCTCCAACC
>JAGHDA010000290.1 GCA_021160185.1 Verrucomicrobiota bacterium | reverse complement strand
TGTCAGGCCCCACGCCCAAACGCCGCAGCGCCTCGCGCCCCGTCATGCCGCTGAGCACAAGGCCGCGTCCGACTCGACGAACGGCGGGGCCGCTCGGCGTCTCCCATCCCCACAAGGCGTCGGCCAGACGGCGGACTTCGCGGTCGGCCTCGGGACAGCCGCTCCACCCCGCGGCCCGTTCCGGCTTGGCCCCCAACACGGCCGCGCCCGCTTCCGCCAACGCCTTGACCTTCCGGAGAACCGGCAACGAAACGACAGGAAGGTTCGGCAAAACCAGCAGGCGGTAGCTCATTCCGTCCGGCAAGACTAACCGGCCGTCTTTCACCTGAAGCCGGTTCAACAGCGCGTCGGCGCTGATGACGTCGTAGTCGAAGCCCGGCCGCACGCGGGCGGGATCGTCCTCCTTCAGCCGAGCGAAGTTCGGCGCGTGATCGCCGTAGTAATACACGACATCGGCGACGAACCGCCCCTGCTGAAGCATCCACTGGCACCGGTTCATGTAGGCGATGAACGGAGCGGACTTCGGCCACCAGGTCGAGTTGGGGTTGAAGTGCGTCCCGGCGAAGTACTGGATGCCGGGCAGGCCTTCCTCGGCCGGCGAACAAACGACGGCGTGCCAGAAGAGCAAGTTCATCCCCTCGCACAAGGCCTTGTCGAAGGAGGGTTTCAGGTTGTTCCAGATCCGCTCCTGCCAGTGCGGGCCGATGGTCGTAAAGCCTTCGGCGGCGACCAGGCGGCGGCCGCAGGTGTGGGCGGCGGAAGCGGGTTGTTTGCAGAAAAAGCGGTTCGGATCGCCGATGCGATGCCGCCACGACCAGGCCCAAAACTCGCTCATAGGAACGTCGTTGAAGCCCAGGCATTGCTGGGCGTCGATGGGCACGGCGTGGGGGCCGCCCGACTCGGGATGAATCTTCAGCCCGCGGCGATGGGCGTTTTCCCGAAACGGACGGTAATGGTTGTCGATCGCCAAGTCGGCCAGCGTGCGGCGAAAATCCTCCAGGAAGCGATTGCTTGCCTCGCGGCTGTCGACGATCCGGCCCGCCAGCGCCGGCGCGTAGGGAATCAGCTCGTAGCCCCGGCGCTTCCGAAACTCTTCGGGGAACCGAGGCGTCCAGTTCACCGCTTCGATCTCCCAACTGTCCGTGTGCAGATACTGCAGTGTCTTGCCGACATGCGGCCCGGCCGCGGCCAGCAACGGCTCGACCACGGCGGCCCAGTAGCGCTGGAAGGCCTCCGCGTCGAACACGTCCAGCGCGTAGCCCTTCCAGCCGTCGCTGGAAGTCGAAACATAGGCGCGGTCCGCAATCGTCCAGCCGAAGCGGAGAATCTCCCATTCGCCCGACGGCGCGTCCCACCGCAGCGCGCCGTCCGGGCTCAATCGGTCGGTCAGGTCGCGGACCTGCCCCGACGCCGCGTCCGCCTCGTCCGGCATTGGAGGCCGATCGAAGAGAAGCGGCGCGGTGTCGGGGGCCGAAAAGTGGAGCGTCTTGTACACCGCCTTTTCCGCCCAAAGCCGGATCGGCGGGCGGCCATTTCGAAGCCGAATGGGTCGCCTGCCGCGGAGGAGCTCCAGCTCGGCGATCTGCGCGTTCCGCGGACGGTTTGGAAACCGCGGGTCGTAGGCGGAGACGATCCGGATCCGCAAAGCCCGCAGCGGCCGAGCGGCAAGCCGAATCGCGCCGGGACCCTCCGGCTCCATCGAGAAGCCGGCCGCCTTCTCGAAGCGCCGCCCGTCCGCCGAGGCCCACACCTCGCCCGCTTTGGGACCGTAACCCGGCCGGGGGACAATCCGCAGCTCGTCGGCCGTGATCGGCCGGCGGAACCGCAGTTCCAATTCGACCGGCCGTTCAGGGCTCGGCCCTCGGCCGGGCGAGTCGCCGCTCGAAACCCAATAGGTGGAGGGATCACCGTCCACAGCCAGCCCGGGCGGATGCGCCTTTTGCGCGGGAGCGGCGATCCGCTCCAACGCGCCGGGGAGCCGCTCCCGAAGAGGGTAAGCGACCACAAAGGCGTCGCGGTAATAGCCATCCCGCCGCGGCGGCGGAGGCAGCTTGCCCTCGAATTTCCGAGGGCCCTTCACGCGCAGAACCGACCAGGTCAGCTTCTTGGCCGCGTCCTCGGGACCGACCGGCGGGCCGCCCAGGTTCCATCCGCTTTGGATGTTGACGCTCATAACCAGCCCCAGGCGCGCGGCCTCGTCCAAGGCATGGCGGAACAATTCCAGCCACTTGGGGCTGAGGAAATCCGGGCCGTGCCGGACCGGCGCGTTGCCGTCCTGCTCGGCTCCGCCCGCGTCGCAGATCAGCGCTCCGCCCCAGCCCTTGGCCTTCATCTCCTTCAGGTCGCGCGTGATCGCCGCCTTGGTCACGTCGCCGTTGAGCCACCACCAATAGGCGCGCACCCGCGAGGCAGCGGGCGGGGCCGCCCAGCCTTGTTCCAGCGCTCCCCCGGCGTTCGCCGGAAAAAAAGCCGCGCACGCCGCCGCCGCGACCGCGCCGAGAAACACCGCAAAGGATCGAGTTGGATTCCGCATCGGCCCCTATTCACTCCCAACGCCTCCGACAGGTCAACCGCGCAACCGACGCCCGCCGAGGGAACCCCTCGCCCTCGCTTGGCAAGCTGTTGAAAAAACCGCGGGATTTTGGACATAAGGAAGGAAAGCGCAACAAGCCCGGCGCTCCGCCCGGGCCGGATTTCCCGCCGCGGACATTTTCCGGTTGACCGAGGCCCGAAACGAGAGGAGAGAAGAAGCCGTGACGGCCCGAAGCAAAATCCTAAAAGCGCGTTCCCGCCTCCAGCCGGCGCGGGCCGGTCAATCCGGGCTTTCCCGGGGGCGGCGAAGCTCGCTGCACAACTCCCGGGCCGGCAAATTTTGACGAGAAACAAGCAATGACATCTTCCGGCAAAGCCTACCCGCCTGAGATCCGAGCGCTCCTCCTGGAGCTGGCCAGGGAATCCATCCGAAGCGTTGTGCGCGCCGGCAAGCTTCCGCAGGTTGATCCGGAGTTCCTGCCGCCGGAGCTTCGGGAACGGCGAGCGGTGTTCGTCACCCTCACCAAGCAGGGGACGCTCCGCGGCGGCATCGGCGCCCTGGAACCGAGCCAGCCGCTCTATCGGGCCGTGATGATAAACGCCCGCAACGCGGCCCTTCACGCGCAGAACCGACCAGGTCAGCTTCTTGGCCGCGTCCTCGGGACCGACCGGCGGGCCGCCCAGGTTC